>CANEZU010000001.1 GCA_947444255.1 Flavobacteriaceae bacterium
GGCGTTCCAGAAATTATTCCCGATGTAGTATTTAAAGTTAATCCTGAGGGCAAAGTAGGACTCGCAGAATAACTGATAACGGTTCCACCAGCAACACTTGGACTTAGACTTGCAATTGCACTATTTCTAGTGAATATGTTTGAATTCGAATACGACAAAGCAGAGGGCGCGATATCATTTACGGTGATAAAAATTCCAAAAGAGGTATTTCCACCAGAATTAGTAGCCGTGATAGTATAAGTTGCATCTGAACTAATGTTTATTGGAGTTCCAGAAATTATTCCCGTGGCAGTATTTAAAGTTAATCCTAAGGGCAAAGTAGGACTCGCAGAATAACTGATAACGGTTCCACCAGCAACACTTGGACTTAGACTTGCAATTGCGCTATTTCGAGTGAATATGTCTGAATTCGAATACGACAAAGCGGAGGGTGCAATATCATTTACGGTGAAAGAAATTCCAAACGAAGTATTTCCAACAGAATTAGTAGCTGTTACAGTAAATGTAGCATTTGGACTTACAGTAGTTGGCGTTCCAGAAATAACTCCTGTTAAAGTGTTTAATATTATGCCTGAGGGTAATGAAGGACTAACGGCATAACTTGTAACTGCACCACCAGAAATAGTTGGATTTAAACTTGATATTAATGTGTTTTTTGTTAACACATTCGAACTTGTATAGCTTAATGAAGTTGGAGCTATTTCATTTACGGTGATCAAGAGGTTAAAAGAAGTATTTCCAAGAGAATTAGTTGCAGTAACGCTATAATTGGTTAGTGCTTTTAATACCAAAGGAGTTCCAGATATAACACCGGTGCTAGCGTTTAAAGATAAGCCACTTGACAAAGAAGGACTAATGGAATAAGTGCTTACTGTTTCAGAAACAGTCGGAATTATATTAGTAATTGGACTACCAACAGAATATATATTTGGACTAGCATATGTTAATGGAATTTTTGCACCATCGACAGAAATATTATTAAAACTAACTTTTGAATCCATATTTGCAGTCATATTAGGACCGGTAAACCGAAGTCTTACTTTAAAATTCGGATTATTATTAGCGCTTATTAAAGCTGTGAAATCAGTTTCATATAGAAGGAAGTTGGATGTTAAAGCCAAAGAAGTAGCAGATAATCCGGTAGTAATCCACACAGGAGTTCCGGAATTAACAGCATAATCAATTGTTATTGCACTAGCAGCACCTTCATCGACAGCAGCAAAAGAAAATTTAATGTTTTTATAACCGCTTGTTGATAAATTAAAAACCATGCTGTTTTCTAAACCGCCACTTTGAAAGGGTTGTTTAATTTGAATTCCTTTCATATCACTCAATGCATAGGTCAAATTAGTATTGGCTTCGGGTTTATAATTAAGTGAAGTTGCACTATTTCTTCTTTCCATGGAGGCCTTACCATAATTCACATTTCCAGTTGTAAATGGATAACCTGCGAGACAGGATTGGTATTGTAAAGAAGCATCGACTCCTATTTTATAGGTTGGATTCAAAGTGGTCAACGGAGCTCCATTAACAATAGAACTATTCATTACCCAAAAATAGATTGGAGTACTAATTTCAGCAAAAGCAACAGGAATAAAAACGGCAGTCACAGAAAAAGAGGCTGCAGAATCCATAGTAATTTCAGAGGTAGAGGCAGTTGAATCACCAGTCCAATGGCTAAAGGCAAAACCAGGTTTGGCGATTGCAGTTAATTTTACAGGAATATTTTGAAAATAAACCCCCGTCCAAGGATAGGGATTTCCAATAATTCCTGGGGTTCCAGCAATAACATCAATAGTATTTATTTTAATATAACCGTGATTGACATTTGAAACATCTAAGATTGCGTTTATATTAGATGCAATTGCAAATGTTGTTCGAATGTGGTCCCTTTGGAATGTTGGTCTCGCATTGGCAAAATTAATTTCATAATCTATGAAATCCTGCCAGACAGCAGGAACTTTCCATCTTGCGGTTTGTCCCGCCATTTCGGGAGCAATAACTGCTTTCATTTCATTAATTTTTGAAACGATTCGATCAGAGAGAAAAGAAGTATTTAACAAATCGGCAAAACGATTTATAAAATCTATTTTGTAAGTAGGATTTTCTAAAAGTTTCCGCAACAGCAAAGTTGACCATTCCGGATTTGTTGTATTTGTTGTAAATGAGGTAGCAGTTGCTAAAGTGTTACCATTAAAATTAGCTGTACCAAAGGAAAAAGTATCATCCATATCATGAAGCATCCATCGCCATCTTCCGTCAAGGCCATAAGGAGCATTTGGCTGATACGAAGCCGTTTTATTTCTCCAATATTGCACATTATTTCCGGGCCAATCGGAGTTTTGTAAAAAGATATTTGAAATGAAATAATCGCTAAAACTTTCAGGGTCAATTTGTGTTTTAATATAATCAAAATTGGCTGGAGTTGACAGAGAATTTGCAGTCAAATAATCCATCAAGGCAATATAATTGTTGTTATCGCCTTCTTGAGCAATTCCGTGATTTTCCAAAAAGTCAACCGCACTAGTATTATAAACTCTTTTAAAATATTCATTGTCATATCGTTCCCGAATATTTGAAATTCCCCAAAACTCTCCATTTAAAAAAGTCATCGCGGGTTGATAGGCTTCACTTTCTACATGTAAAGATTTACATATTTGATGACCTAATGCATCTCTAAACATTGTGTTTCTAAAATCACTTCCGGAATTTGAAAGTGTCAGTCTTTGAAAGCTATTGTATATTAAATCAGGAAATACTTTATAATTTAAATTCGTTGTACCATAATCTGCTCGGGCAAATACGGTAAGCGATTTACATTCGTATCTTCTAGTTGAGCTCCCACGAATACGCAAACCAACATCTTGATTAAGTACTTCGGCACCGTTTACAAAATAACTCATATTGGCTATTTTTTCATCATTTATACCTGCTCGATAATAGTTTCCTATTTCAAGACCTTGCGGTAATACTAAAGGATTCAAAGTTCTCCAATCATCAAAGTCTTTTCCGGCCACATATATTCCATTATCATAACTAAAAAGGCGGTCTTCGTTAGTACTCAAAGAAATAACAGGTAATGAAAATTTAGCACTTCCCTGCGGAGAAATAAAATAATTTCGTGTAATTACAAGACTTTGCAAAAAGCCAGGTTTTATTACTCTAACTCTTAGTACTGTTCCTTTAAAAATTGGACTAGTTGGAATGTAATAGGAAGGATCAAAGTCATAAGTTGATGAAATAGCTGCTATTTTATTTGCATCAGCAGCTCTATCAGAAATATTTATCGGACTGCTATATTGCAAAGTTTGATAGGTTTGATTAATAAGAGGGCCTGACATATCCCCAGGAAGTCCGGGATATTGATTTTTATAAGTATAAGTTGTCCCAATTAAATTACTTTCAACTGGTTCTGAACCGTCAAGAGTATACAAAATGGTAGCGCCTGAATCAGATGTTGACAAAGTTAGATTTAAGGAATTGGTAAAAAAGCCACTATTTTGAGAAATAACAGGCGGACTTAGAATACCGAAATAAGCAGTTGTAGTATTTTCTGCATTAGGTGTAGGAATTCCAAAAAAGGCATTTGAACTAGAACCATTAGGAGACCTACCGTATGAAGTATTTGGTTGCAAAATAGCTGCTGGCAGAACATTTACAGTAACACCGCTGGAATTTGTTAATAAAACAGATTCTCCGGATCCGCTAATTTTAAAATTCGTGTGCAAAGGACTACCTGATATCGCCCTATTTTTGTCGGATGCCCAAACTAATAAGTATTCTCCAGCTGCAATTGAAACACTTGGAAATGTCCATTTGTAAAGTAACAAAGGATCATCACTCAAACCATAACCGAGTAAATTTACTGTTGTAGACCCCGAATTATACAATTCGATCCAATCCTGATAACTATTATCTTCATCTTTAACAGAGGAAGTGTTTGAGGCTAAAACTTCATTTATAACAATGGTTTGAGCCCAAAAGGAGTTAGAATAAGCAATAAAAAAAAGACAAAAAACTAAAGATGTAAAATTTTTCATACGTTTGAATTTTAGACTATTAAAGTTATAGTATCTGTGATAATCTAAATTTTATTATCGACACATAGCTAATTTATCGGATGAACAGTTTGATATTGAATTGTACTATTATTATTAAAAAAAAAGGAGAGAACCTATTGGTTTTCTCCTTTTACTATTAGAATGCAGTATTTTATCTTTTTATAATTTTTTTGGTTTCTGTCTTACCTTCGGATGTTAATTGTAGTAAGTAAATTCCTTTATTTAAGTCTGTTAAATTGATTTTATTATTTTCAAGAATATTATTTTTTATTATTTTTCCATCGATAGTAAATAATTTATAAACAACTAAATCAGATTGATTTATACCGCTAATGGATACAAAATCGGAAAAAGGATTAGGATATACTGAAAATTTCAGTGTTTGATTTTGAACAGTAGATAAAGGCAATTGTGTTCCGTAGACGGCGATATTATTAAAAGTAATTCGAGCGCCTGTATCTGCAGTCATATTTGTTCCTGAGAATCTCAAACGGATCTTTAAATTTGAATTATCATTTGCTGCCGTAATTGAAGAAAGATCGACATTAAATAATTGATATCCAGCAGTCAAAGGAAAAGAATTATTTGCTATTCCAGTGGAAATCCAAACTGGAGTTCCAGAATTCACAGCATATTCTACAATTATAGCGTTGGAATTTGTAAGTTCATTTATTGCTGCAAACGAAAACCTAATATCTTTATATTTACTCGTTGAAATATTAAACACCATTAAATTTTCAAGACCATTGTTTTGAAAAGGCTCTTTAATTTCAAGTCCTTTCATATCGCTTGAAGCAAATGTGATATTATTATTAGCTTCAGGAATATAATTTATTTCAGTAGGACTATTTCTTCTTTCCATAGCAGCTTTGCCGTAATTTGGATTAGAAGTCACAAAAGGATATCCAATCAAGCAAGATTGATATTGAATTATACCATCGGTAGTTCCGGCTTTAAAGCTATTATTTAAGGTTTGAAAAGGTTGGTTGTTAGCAACAGTACCGTCAATCAACCAATAATAAATGGGGTGGCTTGTCGCTACTGATTCTGGAACAAAAATAGCAGTCAAATTGAAATTGCTTGATGAGTTAACTGTTATTTCAGGATTAGTACTTGTTGAAGCGCCTGACCAATGGCTAAAAGTGAATCCAGGATTAGCGATGGCTTTAATGGTGAGCGGAATATTAGAAAAATAAATTCCGGTCCAAGGATAGGGATAAGACACAATTCCAGGAGTTCCAAATTTTACATCAATCGTATTCATTTTTATATAGCCCTGTCCAGGACTTGACACGTCTAAAACTGCATTAATATTAGAGCTAATTCCAAATTGAGACCGAATATGGTTTCTTTGAAAAGCGGGTCTTTCATTGGCAAATTGAATTTCAGAATCAAGGAAAAAAGTCCAATCACCTTCATCTACCGGCGCTTTCCAACGGGCAAATTGATTTGGCATTTCAGGAGCAATAACCGCTTTCATTTTATCCATTTGTGTGAGGATTCTGGTGGATAAAAAAGTAGTATTTAATAAATCGGCAAAACGGTTTATGAATGCCAATTTAAAACCTTCATTTGACATCATGTTTCTAAATACGAGCGTGGACCAAGCGGGATTGCTTACTTTAATGCTATTTGCATCTAGTGCATCAAATAAGGTGTTGAGGTTGATATCCATGGATGAAATAGCATAGGTGTCATCGGTGTCATGAGCGACCCATCTCCATCTACCATCTTGCCCAAAAGGTGCATTTGGTTGAAAGGAAGTTGTTTTTTTTCTCCAATAAATAATATTATTTCCGGGCCAGTCGGAGTTTTCCAGAAATATATTGGAAATAAAATAATCCTTATAACTTTCTTGATCAATTTGAGTTGTAAAATAATCATAATTGGTCTGAGTAGCTAATGAATTTATACCAGCATAAGCCATTAATGCTCTGTAATTTATATCGTCTCCTTCATCGATTACGCCATCATTTTCCAGAAGATCAATCTCTTTAGTGGGGATATTCAGTACCCTTTGATAATAGTCTTTATCGATTTTATCTCTTAGATTCAACATGCCCCAGAACTCCCCATTTATAAAAGTTATGGTGGGTTGATAGCCTTTTGTGGTAACATTTAGCGGTCTCATTAATTCGTGATTCAAGGCATCTCTGAACATCGTTTGATTAAAATCATTACCAGAGTTTCGAAGAACAAAAGCAGTATAAGTACTATAAGGTCTGTCTTTGAAAAAAGGATATTTCAATGAATTATCACCATAATCAGAACGGGCATAAATATTAAAGGATTTGCATTGAAAATCTCTTGAAGAAGCACCATGAAGTCTAATGCCGACATCCTGATTGATTACTTCGGCACCATTGACAAAGTAGGACATATTTGCAACTCTTTCGCTTGTAGGCCCTACTCTAAAATAATTAGCGATTCCACCTTCAAGACCAGCAGGCTCGAGAGTAGGATTGGCAGTTCGCCAATCGTCGAAATCTTTACCCGCTACATAAATCCCATTATTATAGTCAAAGAGTTTGTTTTCATCAATACTTAAAGACACAACAGGTAACGAAAATAGGCTAGCTGCTAATGGACTGATATAAAAAGATTTAGATGCGGTTCTGCTATCTAGTGCCCCAGCTTTAATTAACTTAGCTCTAACCACAGTTCCTTTATAAATGGGAGTTTGTGGAATATATGTTGGACTAAAAGCATAGGTTGTTGAAATGGTAGAAATTTGGTTGGGCTGAGCAGATCGATCCGAAATTGTTATTGGAACAGTATATTGATAAGTATTGAGACTTCGGTTCAATAGAGTTCCTGTTGCTTGACCAACATGCTCTGGGTATTGATTTTTATAACTGTAAGTTGTTCCGCCAATATTCGCAGCATTGGGTTCAGACCCATCTAAGGTATATAAAATAGTTGCACCAGGATTTGTAGTTGATAAGGTTAAGTTAAAGCCAGCAGTAAAAAAACCAGCAACATGAGAAAATGTTGGCGGGCTTAATGCTTCAGAGAAACCAATAGTTGAATTTGCAGCTGCTGGAGTCACAGTATTAAAGAAAGCAAAATTAGGAGATCCGTCCGGCATCCGACCATATGAAATGTTTTGCAAAAGCGCTTTTGGAGGAACGGAGTCTACAGTAGTACCTAGAGGGCTCGTTAAAGTAATGGTATTTCCGGAAGCACTTATTTTAAAATTAGTATGAAGAGGTTTAGTAGGATCGGTTCGATTCTTATCAGAACACCACACTAACAGGTACTGCCCCGGATTTATGGTCACATTTGGAAACACCCATTTGAAGGCTATATTCACATCATCAGATAAACCGTAACCGGATAAATTTATAGCAGTAGTTCCGTTGTTGAATAATTCTACCCAATCCTGATAGGAATTATCTTCATCTTGATTGATGTTGGAGTTTGAAGCAAGAATTTCATTAATGACAACAGATTGTGCCCAAAAAGAGTTAGAAAAAGCAATAAAAAAAAGACAATAAACGGCAGTTGTAATATTTTTCATATATATGATTATTAGACTATTAAAATTAAATATATATATATTAATAAATATGTTTTAATCGACACACAGTTAATTTATCGGATAAACAGTTTAATATAACTAAGAAATATTTTTTATAAAAAAAGGAGATAATCTAATGATTATCTCCTTTTAAAGAATTGAATTCGAGAGTTATTTTTTAACAATTTTTTTAATTTCTGTTTTCTCATTGGAAGAAAGTTGAAGGAGATAAATCCCCTTATCTAAATCGGTTAAATCAATTTTATTATTTTCTAGACTATTATATTTTATTAATTTCCCATCAATAGTAAATAATTTATAAGAAACTAAATTGGCTTGATTTATTCCGTTTATCGATATAAAATCTAAAAAAGGATTTGGGTAAACTGAAAATTGTTGTGCTTCATTTTGAACAACAGCAAGAGGTAATTGCGTTCCGTGAACCACAATATTATTAAAAGTAATACGTGCCCCCGTGTCTGCTGTCATATTTGAGCCTGAGAATCTCAAACGCACTTTAAAATTTGGATTATCATTTGCTGAGGTAACAGAAGAAAGGTCTACATTAAATAATTGATAGGAAGCTGTTAGCGGAAAGGAATTGGAAGTCAAGCCAGTTGACATCCAAAAAGGCAATCCAGAATTTAACGCATATTCTACTATTATATTTTCGGCATTAGTTAATTCATTTATTGCTGCAAAAGAAAATTTTATGTCTTTATATTTACTTGTAGAAAAATTAAAAACCATTGTGTTTTCAAGACCATTGTTTAGAAAAGGCTCTTTAATTTGTAATCCTCTCATGTTGCTAGTTGCGAAAGTAATATTATTATTCAAATAAGGAATATAATTGATCTCTGTTGGACCATTTCTTCTTTCCATTGATGCTTTTCTCCAATTTAAATCAGAAGAAACGAAAGGATATCCAAGTAAACAGGATGAAAAATTGATTACACCATCGTTAATTCCTGCTTTATAAGAGGTGTTTAAAGTTTCAAGCGGCAGGTTATTAGCAATGATATTGTCAAACATCCAAAAGTAAATAGGTTGACTTGAAGCTACAGTTTCAGTTACAAACACTGCTGTTATATCATAACTCTTATCCATAGTAATTGTAATTTCCGGATTTGTACTAGAAGATGCGCCAGACCAATGGCTAAAACTAAATCCAGGATAAGCAATAGCTTTTAAAGAAATAGGAATATTAGAGAAATAGATTCCTGACCATGGATATGGAGTTAGTAAAATTCCATCAGTACCTTCTTTTATTTCAATGCTGTTCATTTTAATAAAGCCTTGTTCGGCTCCGGAAACATTAAGTGTTGCATTGATATTTGAATTAATATTGAAAACACTTCGGATATGATTTCTTTGAAAGTCAGGTCTTTGATTAAGAAAACTTAATTCATGATTAATTGACCAATCATAACTGCTTTTGTTAGATGGGGATTTCCATCTGTCAATATGCTCTGGAATTGTAGGATAAATCACAGATTTCATGCTGTTTAATAACGAGGTAGTTCTAGAAGGCAAGAAAGTGGTATTTAATAGATCAGCAAAGCGATTAATGAAGTCGTTTTTAAAAGTAGTATTTTCTAAAAGTTTTCTAAGAATTAAAGTTGAATATTCAGGGTTAACATCAGTAGTATTTACAGAGGTTGCCACTTCTAATGTATTTGAATTCATATCTCCTGAAACAAAAGAAAAACTATTGTCCATATCATGATACAACCATCTCCATCGGCCATCAAGTCCATTTGGCGCACCAAGATTATTTACTACAATTTTATTTCTCCAATACTGAATATTATTATTTGGCCAATCTTCATTTTCGAGAAAAATATTAGAAATATAATAGTCCGTTAAATTTATAGGATCCAACTGTGTTTTTATGTATTCGTAATTAGTAGGATTTACTAAAGAATTGGTAGTTAAATAATCTATTAAAGCATTGTAATTAAGATCGTCTCCTTCCATTATATTGGCATCATTTTCTAAAAAATCGACAGCAGTGGCATTGTAAACTCTTTTAAAATAATCGATATCGTAGCGATCGCGTATGTTTAAAATTCCCCAAAACTCTCCATTTATAAAAGTAACAGTAGGCTGATAAGACTCCTTTTCAGGATGTAAATATTTACATATTTGTTGATTTAAAGCATCTCTAAACATTGTATTCTGGAAATCACCACCCGAATTCCTAAGAACTAATGCGGTGAAACTATCATACGGCAAATCGCCAAAAAACTTATAATCTAAAGTACCTTTTCCATAATCAGAACGAGCATATATTGTCAATGATTTACTTTCAAAAGTTCTCGAAATTCCGCCTCTTATGCGTAAACCCACCTCTTGATTAATAACTTCTGTTCCATTTACATAATAGGACATATTGGCGACTTTTTCATTTGCTCTGCCAGTACGATAGTAATTACCAATTCCTTCTAGCCACTTTGGATCAGTTGTTGGGTTGTTAATTCTCCAGGTATCACTGTCAATCCCGGGAACATAAATCCCTTTGTCATAATCAAAAAACTGATCTTCATCTATACTTAAAGATACGATAGGAAGAGAAAATCGATTGATCCCAGAAGGATTAATAAAATAAGTTTTGGATACTGTTTTGCTTTCTAATGCTCCTGGTTTAATTACTTTAGCTCTTACTACAGTTCCTTTAAAAACAGGATTTATAGGTATATATGTTGGGTCAAAAGAAAAGGTTGTAGCTATTGCAGCAATTTTATTAGGTTTGGAAGAACAATCTACAATAGAAATAGGGGTAACGAACTCTAAGGTTTTGAAACTTTCGGTAAAAAAAGGACCAGTGGCATCACCAATATTTTCAGGATATTGATTTTTATATCTATAGGTAGTTCCTCCTAAATTAGATTGTTTTGGTTCAGACCCATCAAGGGTATACAAAACTGTTGCGCCCGGAACGGAAGTAGTTAGTGTTAAATCAAACTCAGAAGTAGAAAAAGTAGCTGAATTTGAGAATATTGGTGGACTTAAAATTTCATTATACCCTATGTCTGAGTTTAATGCTGCAGGTGTTACTTGTGCAAAATAAACGAAGGGACCACTGCCATTGGGTAATCGACCATAGGATACATTTTGCAAAAGAGTTGTAGCGGGAACAGAATCAATTAAAACATTTAATGGATTAGTTAATACAACCACATCTCCACCGGAACTTAATTTAAAGTTAGTATGTAACTCACTTCCTGAATCTGTTCTGTTTTTGTCGGAACACCAAACCAACATATAATAACCAGGGGCAAGAGTAATATTTGGAAAAACCCATTTATAGGGTAGTGTTGAATCATCAGATAACCCATAACCACTTAGATTTATAGGAAATCTAGAATTATTAAATAATTCTACCCAATCCTGATAGGTGCCGTCTTCATCTTGGTTTACAGTACTATTAGAGCTTAGAATTTCATTTATAACAATACCTTGACCAAAAGAAGAAGGGATTAAAACAAGGAATAACAAAGTTAGTACAAAGAGTAGTTTTTTTTTCATAACTTATTGATTTTGATTCGTTAGGAAGGGAAGTTAGGAAAAGCAGTACAATAGTGAACCTTTTATCGGTATAAAGCTAGATTTCATCTACGAAGTGTACAAAATTAATGTAGGGTTGTATTAATTGTTTTTAGATTAACATTTGAAAATTAAAAGATAAGGAGTGATTTTATAGTATTAATATACTGACACGTCCTAAAATAACAATACCCATTATTGAATAAATCCTACTTAAGCATCTTGTTCTAAAAAAACTAAATAGTTAAATTTTATTAGGACGAAAGAGTAATTATTGGGTTATGGATTTGTTTTCTAAGGTTTTGAAATCGGAGGCTTTAATAAAGCACAATAAGATTAATTGAAAGAAGAAAATTCCGTAATGTCTAAAAAGAAAGTCTTCGATACAGCACATCAAGAAGATGTTAATTAGGAATATATTGAATACAAAATTATTAATTTTTAAAGCTATTTTGATGACCTGCATAACATAGAAAAGGAAGCAAGCGAAGCCAAAAATACCACTTGAAATAAAGAGGTATAAAAAATAATTATGAGTCATGTATTCTGTTTCCTTATAAAAGCTAGAATCATAATTAGAGGCATAACAATCATTGAGTTTATTTTGAAGGTTAGCAAAACCAACGCCGTACAGATAATCTGTTTTTAATATGGAAATGGAGCAGTCAAAAATAGCTTTTCGAATATTAGTAGAATCAAACTCTACTCCTTGGGGTGGTCTGTTGGCGCTGTTAATAACTTCCATAAATCTTGATTTTATGCCGGGAGTTAAGAATACTAAAAGACTTATTGCCATGGTAAGCATTGCTGTAAGAACCATTTTTTTCTTAAATGTAAATTGGGATCTAAACAATTGCATTCCTAAAAGTACCAGTATTAAAAAGATAAGATTTAGTTTAGTAATCAGTAAAAAGGAAATCAGTAAAAAGACAAATATATACAGGAGTTCAAAATATTTTTTTTGTTTTATCACTCTTTCAAAGGCATGAGTACTGCAAAGCACTAGAATTGAAGTAAAATAGGTAGGGTGTATTTTTATTATTTTTAAATCGTCATAAATATAATTTCTAAAACTGGAAACATTTTGGAAAACGATGAAAAGCTCCTTGAAATTATGATAATAAAAATAGCTAGCAATATAAAAAACACAGATAAGTAAGGAAGTGATTTTTAATACAGAAAAATATAAATCCATTTTCTCGGAATCAAAAAAGTGGTTTGGTATGGAAAGAAAACATAGGGGTATGATAAGAAAAAATAGCGCATGTTGAAGATGCGATTGATTTTCGAAGAGCTGATTGGAAACCATAGAGTAACTAAAAAGAATCCAAAATGGCAGAGTTAAAAGGAGATTTTTTAGTTTTAAATCAGGAAAAGTTTTATGAGAAAAGTGGTAAAATAGGGTGTTAGCTGCTAGCAGAATTATCATAAATGTTGAGATACTTTCCTTGAAAAGCGGAAAAGTAAAAAGACAAGGAATTAAGAATAAGAATAATTTTTCAGTAGCCTTTTTCATTAAATAAGGGTTTTAATTTTCGTGTAAAAATCATTTAATATCTGTTGTTCCGAAAAAGTAGTGGTAGCAAATTCTCTAGCACTTTGTCCCATGGAATCTGTGTTTTGAGTATTTTTCAAAGTTAATATACAGGAATAGATTTCAGCTGCATTATTTTCAGTAAAAAAGTAACCTCCATTTGACTGGCTCATTATTTTTGACACTTCCGAATTTGCGTTTCCCGAAATTAAGGAGGGTCTGGCGCTGGCCATCATACCTAAAATCTTTGAAGGCATTATGGTATCAATTACTTCCTGTTTTTGAAATAAAAAATGAGCATTTGCGGAGCAAAGAAGATTGGATAATTCTTCAAAAGGGACCGGAGGGTAGAATTTCACAAAATTAAATTTTTGTAAATTCTTTTTTAAATTTTTAGCATAGGCTCCATCACCCACAATCACAATTTCAATTTCATCAGATACTTTAATGAGTTCGCAAAGTGCTTCACATATGAGCCAATCTTGTTTTTCACCAATGTTTCCAGAGTATAGTAGGGAATATTTGATTTTATTCAAAAATGGATGTTGGGTATATGTATTTGGATTTATTTTTTCGGATGAAACCCAATTAGGAAAGAAATATGGATTTTTGTGCTCTGATTTTTCTTTTATTTTTTCCAACATACTAAAACTAATACTGCTAACCACTGCAGCAGAATTGAGCATTGTTTTCTCAAAGGAATAAATGCCTTTTTTAAGAATTCGAAACAGGGGGTTGTAGTTGTTTATAATCCCGGAATCTAGGGCTAGATCAAATTCAAAATCCTGAATGTGAATCCAAAGTTTGGCCTTTTTTAATTTAGATAATACCAAAGCGGGTAAAATGGAAATTGTAAAGGGAACAATACAAATAACGAGATCTGAATTTTTTATTTTTCTTAAATTAAGAAATGTTCCAAAGAACAAGCTAAGCATCATGAGTACTCTAGCGCGGAAATTAATTTTGGTGGGAATAAACTGTTTGAAACGAATTATTTCTATTCCATTGACAGTCTCTGAATAAAAGGAAGGAAGGTTTTTATAGGATTCAAAAATTTTCCACTGGGGATAATTAGGGAAACCAGTAATTATTTTTACAGTAAACCCTTTTTCAGCCAGATAAGAAGAAAATTGACTGGTATAAAGGCCAATTGCGGTATCTTCCGGGAAAAAAAAAGCGGTAATTACAGTAATTGATTTATTCTTTTTCATGAAAGCTTCACCTATTTTAAAAATACAAATATATTCTTTAAAAAAAATTATTTTAAGAAAAATATATAAATTATTTTAAAAAAACAATACATTTGCGGAGCTAAAATTTAAAGAAAGATGAAAAAATTAGTATTATTATTTCTAGGTAGTGTTTTGTTAACCTCTTGTGGAGGTGATAAAAAGAAAGAAGCATCAACAGAAGTTGAAGAAGTAAAAGATAAATATGTATTAATCATGGATGCTATTTATGAAAAAGATGATAGTGTTGAAGTTGTTTATCAAAATGATAATTTTTTCAAGTATGATACCGCAATAAAAGTTAAAGTTATAGGAGCGCCAACAATGCAAAAATTGACTTTTGCTGTACCAGAGGGAATAGCAGTAGAAAATTTTAAAATCTCGGTGAGTACTAATAAAGACCAAGAACATTTAGCCATAAAAAATATTTCCATTTCAAATAATTCAAAAGTTATAAACGGAGATAATGGAAAATTTAACGAATATTTTTTAACTGACGAGTCATTCTCTTGGGATTTAAAAAACTCCAGGTTTAATTTGATCCATTCTAATAAGTATCCACCAAGCTTAGTAGGAAGTGATGTTCTAATTTCATTATTAACGGAATAGGTTTTTAATTTCATTGACTAATAAAAAGTTTTAATATAATTGTTTATTAAAACTTTTTTAATTTTATACCCATGCATATTTATCTTGATAACATCATTTATTCCAAAGTAAAAAACGGAGGGGTTTCCAATTATTGGTTTGAGTTGTCAAAGTATTTATTAGAAAAAAAGGATGTTGACCTTCATTTTTTTGAAGATTCGAAAGGGGAATTCAATTTTCATCGAAAAGCACTTCAGATTCCTAAAAGCAGTATTATTTCTTCAGAAAGGAGTATTGAATTATTGAATCGTCTGTTGCCGATTGATTACAAAAGTGATGCTAAATTTATCTATCATTCCAGTTATTTCAGAGCTTTAAAGGGGAGTAAAAATCAAATTGAGGTAAGTACCGTTTACGATTTTATTCATAATTATTATTCTAGTTTTTTAAAAAGAAAAATCCATAATAACTTAAAATTTAATGCGATTCGGCGCTCAAAAGGCATCATTTGTATTTCGAATAATACGTATAAAGATCTTCTAAAATTTTGTCCACCAAAGGCTAATCAGAAAGTCGAAATGATTTATGTAGGAGTTAGTGATGATTATTTTCCTATTTTATCTTTGAATAGTACCGAAGAGCAATTTTTAGAAAGTCATGAATTGGAAAATGATTTTCTACTATTTGTGGGAGGCCGAACCAATTATAAAAATTTCGATTTTGCCATTTCGATACTCAATGATAATCCAAATCGTAAGTTAGTAGTTGTTGGAGGCGGATCCATAACGGAGACGGAACGGGGCAAGTTTAGCAAAGAAGCTTTGTCGGCATTAGTTTTTATACCCTCAGTAAGTAATTCAGAATTAAATATTTTATTTAATAACGCCCATGCACTGCTTTATCCTTCAAGTTATGAGGGGTTTGGAATTCCAGTTGTTGAAGCCATGCGAGCGGGTTGCCCGGTTATTGGACTCAATAATGCTACTTTGCAGGAAGTTGGAAATGATTCCGCCATTTTATTAGAAAACCTAGATGTAACTGATTTTAAGAATCGAACCGACCTTCTTTTTAATTCTGATTTCAGATCTGAAATTATAGAAAAGGGATTAGCAAACTCTAAAAAATACAGCTGGGAGAAATGCAATTCTGAAACTTTTGAATTTTATAAAAGTTTATATTAATTCTTTCTTCTTTTGAGAAGAATAATCTTTCAAATAGTAATATAACAATCCCATAAAAAAATAGAATTCTGGTGGAAAGTAATGACCGTCACGAAGAAGTTTTAACAACAAATAAATCACTACAGCCTGAGCGAAGAACAATTCATCTGAAGAAAAAGATTTAGACACATAAATGAGTGTTAAGATGATAAATACAAAGCCGAATAAGCCAAATTCAGAACATATCCTTGTAAACAGTGAGTTTGCGTCAAAAGAATTGTCTTTGTATCTCCCAATAATCCTTAAGTATTCAGGAGGTCTCATTTCTTTTAAATAGCGTTCGGTATGCATATAATGATGGCTGCCAATTCCACTTCCTAAAGGATGGTCCGTAACATTTTTTTTAGCTATATACAAATTGCTAATTAAAACGTAGGAGCTTAAATTAGTATTTTTATCAAATTTCCCAGTATTAATGACATTTAAGGAATTATAAGTATCGTCAACTCTAAGTTTTAAAAAAGGATAATTAGAATAGACATAAAAAAACAGAGCCAAAAGTAACGGGACCATCCCTACTAAGAATCCCACTCTTTTTAAGGTCAAATTGGGGATTAAAAACATCAGCGCACATCCAATATAGCCTAGCGAAGAATTAGAAAGAATTAAAGTGCCGAATATGATTGCAAAGTTGCGGTATTCTTTATTTTTTAAATAAAAATAGCAGGCAGGAATTACGACGATAACATAGTGAGCCGGTTCTTTAAAAATACTTTGAAGTCTAATTCCGTCATTTAAATTAATATCCAGGAAATACATTGGATAACCTATAATCGCTACAAAAAGACTTAATTTTAAATAGACTTTTATGATTTCCTCTTTGTCGTAGAGCGGAATGAAATTATAGTAATAGGAGCCAATTATCGCAATTCCTAGAATTTGTGAAAACATAAAATTATAGGGAATCTTAATGATTGTATAAGCTATAAAACCATGAATTAAAAATAACAGGAGCAATGACAAGAAATAGTTATTAATTGCGAATTTCTTTATTTTGAATAGTAAAAAATAATTTACAATAATAATTAAGTACAGCAGTTTCCAATCAATAATAAAATTAAAGAAAAAAGCTTCTGTAAATATTGCAAATACAGATGAATAGAGAAGATATTTCTTAATTGAAATTTTCAAAGCAATACTTATTTAAAATAGTAAAGGTACGAATGATTCGGGTTTTGATTTTTGTATTTTTTCCCCTCAAAAATAATAAAGTCCGTTTTCGTAGGATTATTAGTAATGATGGCATCAATGTTGGCTGTATTTTGAGGAATTATATTACTTGTATTTGTAACATTAATAGCCCTTATTTTAATATTTTCATAGTAGAAATTATGGAATAAAGGGTATTCCCAATCCGACATCATAAGTCCCACTTTATGGGGATTATTAGTATTTATTGTTTCTAAAATATCTCGATATTCCTTATAAAGTTGAGGTTGATTTGCAAAATATTTTTTAAATCGAGTGTCTTTATAACTTATGTTTTTTGTGTATTTTGCACTTTTTATCAAAGGTCTGGTATTGTTATAAACCGCATAAAAGTAAAAGCTATAGACCAAAAAAGGAATCGCAAAGATAAGTAGGTATTTATATAATTTTGAATTTTTAGCTGCAACAATTATCAAAGGAACAGCCAATATAAATATAGGAATATGAAGTCTGGTATGCCACGGCTGCCATTTTAGATAAGCTGAAAAAAGGATTATTTGTAAAAGGAGAACAAACAGGAATAGGACAATTTTTTTATTTTTTTTAAAATTCTCAAAGCCGCTTATTCCAACACTTATTAAGGCGAAGAAAATTAGGATGAAATGAATGGTATTTGATACTAAATCTTCGTGAGTACAAAATTGTTTTGCGCCTTCATAGGGTAGACTTAGATAATTAGTTTGGGGATTATCAATTGAAACTCCCATTTTTTTATGGATCTCCCGAATTAAATCATCAGCCTCTTTTTGAATAGGGTACCCCAAATGCAAGCCCGCATTTTTTAATAAATTGGAAGTTAGAAGTTCGAAATTCATTTTTTCATTAGCATAAAATTTAGATTCTACATCATCCACATTTAAAATATTATTGTTGACTTTGTAATTTCTAGAATAATGGCCCAAGTTAATAGTAAGAGCAACAAAAAGAGCCAATAAACCAAAAAGTATAGGTTTAAGCGTTTTGTTTTTAATTGATTTTTGGAGAATAAATACTGCTAAAAGAACTAGGATTGGAGCTAAGAATACATAGGCAGTTCCTTTGGTCAGGAATGCTAAACCAATCGCGAGACCTTGAAATAGAAAATCCGAAAGTTTATTTTCATGATAAATTTTTATAGCATAAAAGATAACGGTTATTAAAAAAAAACTACAAACAATATCATTTTTAGGCGTTGATGCTTGTAATTCAACTGCTGGAATTGAGATTGCTAAAAAGGCGGCCAATAGTTTATAGGATCTCGAAACTTCGTAATAATCTAAGATAGCCCAAATAGATATTACAGATAAAATCATAAAAAACCATTGAACACTATTCGATAAATAATCATTCCCGTTTAGAAGATTAATTTGAAGAATGAAATATTCAGCAAAAGGAGGCTGGTATAAATGTCTCAGAATGTGTGATGGGAAATGGTTTACCGATTCATTAGACAGCCAATACATGATTCTTGACATATGATAAGTAAGGGAATCCCAATTGTTTGGAGGATATATAATTCCTTGAATTAATAAGACCAAAGAACCTAAAAACAGGAGAACTAATGATGCCTTTAAAAGAGTAGTTAACGACCCATAATATTTTTTTATAGCAAGTCTAACGCTATTAACGGTTGCTAAAGTTTCCTTAATATCCTTCAACAAAATAAACAATAGGGTAACGGTTATTATTCCCCAAGTACAGGCTATGAAAAATAAATTTAAAGAATTGAATGCGCTCAGCAATTCAGTACTTAAAACAATAGCAACCGAAAAAAGTAAAGCAGCTGCTAGAATTAATTCTTTACTATTCTTTATTAATTTTGATTTTAAAAGCACCAATAGGAGCAAAAAAAACACAAAGTAGATTAGCATAATTAATTGAATTTAAATAAGCCATATTTAAAAATACAATAGATGGCTCTGAACCCATCTTTCCAACCAATTTTTTTACCTTCCTCATAAGTTCGACCATAGTAGGAAATGCCCACTTCGTAGATTCTGATTTTAGGAATACGCGCAATTTTTGCTGTGATTTCAGGTTCAAATCCAAATCTATTTTCTTTCAAAGAGATGGATTGAATTATTTTAGTGTTGAATAGTTTATAACAGGTTTCCATATCTGTTAAATTCAAATTGGAAAACATATTTGATAAGGTAGTTAGAAAAATATTTCCGATAGTATGCCAAAAAAATAAAATCCGATGAGGATTACCCCCAATAAAGCGAGATCCGTAAACGACATCAGCAAAGCCAGAGAGAATTGGTTTCAAAAGCATGTTGTATTCTCGGGGATCGTATTCTAAATCAGCATCCTGAATGATTAAGTATTCACCGGTTGCTTTTTGGATTCCGGTATGTAAAGCGGCGCCTTTACCTTTGTTTACTTCGTGTTTAAAATACTGAATATCAAGTTCGGGATTATTTGCGATGTATTTTAAAACCGCTTCTTCGGTATCATCATTGGAAAAATCATTAACAATAATAATTTCCTTTTTGATGTTATTTTCTAAGGAAACGCTTTTTAGATTGTTTAAAATCAAATGAATGGTTGGACCTTCGTTGTATGCGGGAATAATAACAGAGAGTTTGTTTAAATTCATATACAGATTATATTAATTATTTATAAAAAACACCATCTATTTCGAGCTGTTTTCCCGTTTTAGGATCATAAAAGCCATTTTCAAGCGCCATTAAATTAAAGCCTAAACTATTTAGAAAGGTTTTCATACTATCAAAAGTGACTGCCCCTTGATAGGAAGGAATTAATGACATTTCAATTTGGATTCCTTTCACCATTTCCAAAGAATTTTTAGCACCCTTTAGCACCATTTCTTCGTAGCCTTGAGTATCAATTTTGATATAAATATTTTTATTTTTCAGATTTAAATCATCAAAAATGCTGTCTAATTTTCGGATATCAATAGTTTCTTTTTTTATAAATCGAGCTTCGGGAGCACTGTCTGTTAGTTGAGGTAAATTCTCAAGAAGCGAACTACTCACTGAATTTTTGGCAATATTAAGTGTTGATTCTCCATCCCGTTCTCCAATAGAGCAATTAAACACTTTCCATTTTGGATCTCCAGCTGCATTTTTTTGTAGTTTTGAAAAAGCCTCTTTCATGGGTTCGAAAGAAATAATATCTCCTTTGAATCCCAGATTTCTCATTTCGCCGCCATATTGCCCAATATTGGCACCAATATCTAATATGACATCAATTTGATAATGCTGCAAGAGTTTTATTCTTCTATCGAGATCAGTAGTTGGATATTTTACAATTTCGATACCAAAAAAAGAATTAAAAGTTCTTTTTAAACGTAGGAGATTGCTTTTGTTTTTATAAATAAAATCATTCATTTTTTTTAAGTTTGTTTACTATTGAATAACATTCAAGTGGAATTAGGATAACCCAAAACACTAATAGCAATAAAGTTGATAGCACAACGCTGTTAATTCCAAAATCCAAATATATTAAATAATAGGTTAAAGGTATTTTTAACAGAACACTAATTAATAAAATAAGCATGTATTTGTATAATTTTCCTATACCATTGAGGAAAAAAGTATAAAATGTAGCATATATTCTCAAAGAAGTAAGTATTCCAACAAATACTATTAAATGTTTTGGGATTTCTAATTTTTCTTTAATCCAAAGATCGATGATCATTGGGCAAATAATAATAATTGCAAGAATAAAAATTAAAATACCGATAAAATAGTAATTGAATTTACGGAATGTATTTAATAAACTTTTGCGATTTTTAGCAATGTAATCACTTGCAAACATTGACCATAAAGGAGAAAGAGTTGCAAACAAAATCATTATTGGTAGTTGGAAAATCTTGTTTACGGTATCAAAAGGCACTACTGTTTTTGGGCCAAAATTATTTGATATAATGTAATTATCGATTGTAAAAATGAACATCATCCCCAATTGAATAAACATAAATTGGGAACCTAATTTAAGAATTTCTTTTATGAAATTTAGGGGTTGTTTTTTTAGTGTTTTTAAATTTAATTTTTCAATTTTAAAGAAGCGTAAGGTATATACTATATTTACCAATAAGCAAAACAAACCATTCAATAGGGAAATAAGTATTAGTTTATTTTCAACATTAAGATTTGGAAATAAACAAAGTGATGCAAGGATCAAAAGAAGAAAGCCAAACTGATTTACAGCTAATGATTCTTCGGCATATTTCCCTTTTAGAAAAGCAACGTATAAAGATTTATGAATGTTAGCAACAAAATTTATACAAAAGAAAAAGATGTTAATTAAAAAGAGCGTATTTACAAATAATTTACTGTGGAAAGAAATGTTTAAAACCGCTCTAATATCTATACAATTAACTAAAACAATAAATATTAAAAAGATAGTAATTGCAATATAGAAGGAGATTTTATAAGTTGATCGGATGTATATTTTTATAGAATCTATATCATTATTGTGAAGTAAGAGTGGAATTTTTGTTTTTAAAGTGCTTTGAATACCAAAATCCATCAATAAGACCCATTGAAAGAGCGTAAAAACTAAAACCCAAACCCCATAATCAGTACTTCCAAAATAATGTATAAGCAGGGGAATAGCAAGAAACAAAGACAAGCCTGAGAGTCCTTTATAAAAACCACTCATCAATAAATGATTATTCTTAAGTTTTTGTAAAAGCATTTAAATAGGTTTGTAATTCATTAGTTCCTCTTCAATTAGTAAGTCTAAAACTTCAAAGAAATTATAGTCGTATTCCCAGGAAAGATCTTTTTTCGCCTTTTCATTATTACCGTATATGTTTTCAATATCTCCGGGTCTGTAAAATTTCTCATTGACGACACATCGGCTTTTATCAATTTTCAATTTATCGAAAACATAATATATTATTTCTCTCAGACTTACTGATTTTCCGGAACAGATTAAATAATCAGAGGGTTTTTCTTGTTGCAGCATCAAATACATTGCTTCGACATATTTTGGAGCATAACCAAAATCCCTTTTTATATCTATATTTCCTACTTGCAAATCCTTTTTATTATTGAAGGAAATTTCTAAACTTTCACGGATTACTTTCTTAATAAAAAAATCATTTTTCCGAAGATAGGATTCATGATTAAATAAAATCCCACAAGAAATATAAAGATTATAAATTTCTCTATAATTTACACAAGTATAATGAGCAGAGACTTTAGAAATCGCATAGGGACTAACGGGATGAATAAGGCTGTTTTCGGTAATGGGTAATTGACCCACCCTTCCAAACATTTCACTACTACTTGCCTGATATAGTTTAATAGCAGGATTAATAGATTTCATGGATTCAATAATATTAAATACGCTTATGGTATTAAATTTAAAAGTTCCAATAGGGTCATTATAGGATTGTGAAACCGAGCTTTGAGCTGCTAGATTGTATATTTCGTCGGGTTTGTAAGTCTCTAGTATTTTAGCAGTCTGATTACTATCGATAAGGTCACATTTTACTATTTCAACCTCCTTTTTAATATTTAAATAGTCTAAACCCTCAAAATTAGTAGAGGATTCTCTGACTAATCCGATCACTTTATAGTTATTATTTAACAAAAGTTTTGCCAAATAAGCGCCATCTTGACCTGTAATTCCCGATATTAATGCTGTTTTCATTTTTCTATAGGAGCTTAATAGTTTTACAAATATAATTTTATAATACAGAAATACTATTTAACAGAATTTTATTTTTAGCACTGATTTTGAAGAGTCATGAATTAAAAGGGATTTGATATCGCTTATAAAAAATTATTACTCTTTATAAAAGTTAAAATAAAGGCCTTTTTTATATCTTGCACCCATTAAAATTGATTTATGAAACGAATACTTATAACTGGAGCGGCTGGTTTTTTAGGATCACATCTCTGTGACCGATTTATTAAAGAAGGTTATTTTGTCATTGGTATGGACAATCTGATTACGGGCGATTTGAAGAATATAGAACACTTATTTAAACTGGAGCATTTTGAGTTTTATCATCACGATATTACAAAATTTGTTCATGTTCCAGGTGAGCTGGATTATATTTTACATTTTGCTTCCCCAGCAAGTCCTATCGATTATTTAAAAATTCCGATTCAGACTTTGAAAGTAGGATCTTTAGGAACGCACAATCTTTTAGGGTTGGCGAGAGTTAAAAAAGCCAGAATATTAATAGCTTCCACATCCGAGATTTATGGAGATCCATTAGTTCATCCTCAGACCGAGGAATATTATGGTAATGTAAATACCATTGGCCCAAGAGGGGTTTATGATGAAGCCAAGCGTTTTCAGGAATCGATAACGATGGCCTATCATACCTTTCATGGCGTAGAAACCAGAATTGTTCGAATTTTCAACACATACGGTCCAAGAATGCGATTGAACGATGGAAGGGTAATTCCTGCATTTATAGGACAAGCATTGAGAGGAGAAGATCTTACTATTTTTGGTGATGGAATGCAAACCCGTTCCTTTTGTTATGTAGACGATCAAGTTGAAGGAATCTACAGACTATTGCATTCTGATTATGTATATCCAGTGAATATTGGTAATCCAGATGAAATTACAATTAAAGATTTTGCCGAAGAGATTATTAAACTGACGGGAACCCATCAGAAAGTGGTTTATTTTCCTTTGCCAACGAATGATCCGTTGCAACGCCAACCGGATATCAGCAAGGCTATAAAATTATTAGGCTGGGAGGCTAAAGTGAATCGAGCCGAGGGAATGCGAATCACTTATGATTATTTCAGGTCCTTATCTAAAGAAGAACTTTCGAAGGAGGAGCACAAAGATTTCAGTAAGTACAATAATTAGAAAGTATAAAAAAGGAAAACAGAAATTAACTATTTTCCTTTTTTTATACTTTTATTTTTAATATTTTTATTTGACTTTAGAAGAACAATTTTCTGTAACGGAATTTGTATAAGCCTGATTTAAAGCTTTTTCTTATTTCGAACTTTTAAGGATTTCCTAACACCTAATTTTTTTTGGAAATTTTTTTTTTAATAAATCAGAATATTAATATTAAAATGTTTTTAAAATAGCCCAATTATAAACCTAATTATATATTTTTAACACAGGATTATTCTTTTCGACAATGAGGGTTAGTATTCTCTAAAAGGCACTTATTTTTTTATAAATAATTAATAACTAAGAAGTTAATAAATAAAATACAAATAGATTTGTTTGATATAAATACCATAATTTTGGCATTTCTGATAAATTATTGTCAAATTATAACAAAATTTTAAGAAAAAAATACTAAATATAATTTTATTACGTTAATAAATTAATTAAAGTAAATAGCATAATAAAAAATTATAAAAGTAAAATAATATTTATCGAGTTTACCTAAAAAATAAATCAATAAGGAGCCTCAATTTTATTATTTTTAATCACCTTGAGGTGAAAAATCAAAAGATTGTTTCGTTTAGTTTAGTATATTATGACTGCATCTCAGATTGGAAGATATTCCAAATATATAAGGCCAATAAGCATAATTAATGACCTCTTGGTTATTAATTTAGCCTCTCTTTATTTTTTGAAAGGACTTAATTTAGATGTCGTACATTATATTATTTATCAATCAATAGGATGGCTTGTTATCTCCTTTTTTGTAAAATTTTACCAGATTTATCGGTTTACTGAATTAGTTGAAATTGGATCTAAACTTGTTCAACAAGCTATATTATTTTTGTTGATTGTCATTGCTTTTTTTCCATTTTCGAAGATGGTTTTTTTTAGCGGCAAGGCCATTTTTATCTTTATGGCGTTTAGCATGAGTTTAATATCGGTTTCTAAAATTTCTTTATTCTTTTATTTAAAGCGCTACAGAATTATAACGGGGAGTAATTATAGAAATACGGTAATTATAGGATATACACCTGAAGCAATAAAATTAAAAGATCTTTTTGAAACCCGAATTGATTATGGATATCGTTTTCTAGGATTCTTCTCAGATAAGAAATCCAATGATGAAATTTTAGGGAAATTAGAAGATTTGAAAGAATTTGTTTTAAACAATGATGTAAATGAAATTTATTGTTCCCTTAATGAGATTTCGAATGAACAGGTCAAAGATTTAGTAAATTTTTCAGATGAGAATCTAAAGACGATCAAGTTTATTCCTGACACGAAAGAAATATTTTCAAAGAATTTAGTTATTGAACATTACGAATTTTTCCCCGTATTATCGCTGCAAAAAACAGTATTGCACGATCCAATAACTAAGGGGTTTAAAAGGGGTTTTGATGTTGTTTTTTCAGTATTAGTTCTTATTTTTATATTGTCCTGGCTCGTTCCTTTTTTAGCAATATTAATAAAGATAGAATCCCGAGGCCCTATATTTTTCAAACAAGGCAGACCGGGAATCGATCAAAAAGAATTCTTCTGTTATAAATTTCGCTCTATGCAAATTAATAAAACCACAGAAAAAGAAGCTAGTAAAAATGATCCTCGTATAACAAAAATTGGTAAATTTATGCGAAAAACAAGTTTAGACGAAATGCCACAATTTTTAAATGTATTGATAGGAGATATGTCTGTTGTAGGGCCAAGACCTCACTTATGGACACAAAACAAGAATTACAGCAATAAGATCAAACGATATATGGTTCGGCATTGTGTAAAACCTGGAATTACCGGACTGGCTCAGGTTACGGGTTTTAGAGGAGAGATTGAGACAGATGAGGACATGGTTAACCGAATTAAACACGATGTTTTTTATATTGAAAATTGGTCTTTGATATTGGATTTGAAAATTATCGGACAAACGGTAATTAATATTTTCAAAGGCGAAGAAAAGGCATGCTAAAGCAGGAACAGCCTTTAGTAAGTATCATTACACCATGTTATAACTCCCAAAAATTTATTGCCGAGACTATAAAATCGGTACAAAATCAAACCTATACTAATTGGGAGATGATCATAGTTGATGATTGTTCAACCGATAAAACAGAGCAAATTATTCAAAATTTTGTCCAATCGGATTCCCGCATTCACTATAATCAGCTCAAATGCAATTCAGGAACAGGAATAGCGAGAAATGAGGCTGTTAAAAGAGCTAAAGGGGATTATATTGCTTTTTTAGATTCAGATGATTTATGGAAACCAGAAAAGCTTAGTAAGCAGATTAAATTTATGCAAGAGAAGGATTTACCTTTTACTTTTTCATTTTATGATTGCATTGATGAAGAGGGAATTTCATTAAATAGAAGGGTAGAAGCGCCCTTGGTTCTTTCGTATTATCAATTATTTTTTTGTAATTATATAGGAAATCTTTGTGGAATTTATTCGGTTGATTATTTTGGAAAAATCCCAATAACCCCATTTCGAAAGCGACAAGATTGGATGGTTTGGCTAAGTATCTTAAAAGAAATTAGAACAGCACGTCCGGTTCCAGAAAGTTTGGCTTATTATAGAATTAGAGAAAACTCTATGTCTTCTTCAAAAGGATCACTTTTAAAACATAATTTTGGTGTTTATCGCTTTTTTCATAAGTTTAATATTGTTGTGTCATTGTGCTGTATGGTTGGATTTTTATTTACACAATTACTCATAAAGCCAAGATATAGCCAAGTTCTTAAATCAGGGATGTAAACTGTTTGAGTTTACCGCTTTTGGTTCTCAGGAGCTTTTCTTTTTTAATAAATTTTAAATTTAAACCATCTTCAAGATATAGCGTAATTGCTTTTTCTATTTTTTTTATTTGTTCGAAATTTAATGAGGTATCACTTACATATTCAATTTCAAAAGTATTGATTTTTATCTGTTTGATACAAAATTCTTTTACAATTCCGTCGTCTTCAATAATGCTTTTGGTCACATAATAAAAAGTCAGACCCGGTGATTTTTTTCCACTTGGTAAATGGGCAATATCATTAGTTCGTCCAATTAATTTTTTAAGGATTGGTTTTTTTGAAGTAGATTGTTCTTCTAAGATTCCAATATCGCCAATGTCATAACGTATAAATGGGTGCGCTTTATTAAATAGGGAAGTTATTATAATGCGGCCTTCTTTTCCATTTGGAACGGCTTTGTTATTGGCATCTAAAATTTCTATGAATAGCGTTTCCGAGTTTAGCTGCCATTCTCCATCGGGATTTTCAAATGCAATTAAATCCAGTTCCGAAGCCCCATATTCATTCACAATAGGGATTCCAAATTGTTTCGCCAATAAGATTTTATCGTCCTCAAAGAGCATTTCTGAAGTAACAATACACACTTTCAAACTGGGACAAATATCTTTTAAAATAAGGTTCTTTAATTTTAAAAATTTAGCAAATAATACTATTGAACTCGTATAACCATTAACATAATCAAATTTTTTTTCTTTGAACTTTAATAGAAAAGTTTCTAAAACACTGTCTGATAAATTAAATATCGAAAATCGAAAACGGTTTGCTAGAAAGTCCTTAAATCGTTCTTTTTTATTTTCAAAAAAGCCTAGTGGAATTCCATAAAACCGGGCTTGTAAAGAAGAATTAAAATCAATTCCGTACCATCCAAAACGGTAACTATTTGAAGCCCATGTCAAGGCATGTGTATATTTGTCTTTTGCAAAAACAAAAGGATGGCCGCTAGAACCAGATGTTTTATTGGTATACGTGTTTTTTGTAGAATAGCCGTTTGATAATCTTTCGGACAATGATTTTTGGAGGTTGTGTTTATTCAAAACCGGAAGATCATTCCAGCTATTAATTTCATTAAGACCTACTAAATTTTTATAAAAAGGATTGTTTTCCAGATGGTAAGCTAGAATTTCCTGTTTTTTATTTTCTAGAAATGCAGGGTAGTCCTCTTCAGAAACTGCTAAAATCTCCTTCAGCTGTTTTTGGGCCTTGTAAATTGGAAAGCCATTAAGGACAAGCGTAAGGTTGAAAAGTTTCAAAATTCGGAAGTTTATTTTATCAAAAATAATTAAATAGTCTCCATTATAGCTTCAGATCTGCGAGTTTTTTAGAAATTAATTATTATTTCCATTCAAAACCCACTATTTTTGCAATCGAAAACTAAAACCGATACAATGACGATTTTACTACTTGGTTCTGGAGGAAGAGAACACGCCTTTGCTTGGAAAATGCTCCAAAGTGCCCATTGCACTAAACTTTTTGTAGCCCCTGGAAATGCAGGAACCGCCTCAATAGCTCATAATGTAGCCTTAAATCCAAGCGATTTCGAATCGTTAAAGGTTTTTGTGCTTGCTGAAAAAGTAGAAATGCTTGTTGTGGGACCCGAAGATCCTTTGGTAAAAGGAATTTTTGATTTCTTTTTAAATGATTCTTTATTGAAGGATATTCCGGTTATAGGACCTTCAAAAGTAGGAGCACAATTAGAAGGCAGTAAGGAATTTGCTAAAGAATTTTTAGTTAAACACAATATACCAACAGCGGCTTATGATAGTTTTACTAAGGAAACGGTCGAAGAAGGTTGTTTGTTTTTAGAAACACTTCAAGCTCCTTATGTACTGAAAGCAGATGGCTTAGCAGCTGGAAAAGGAGTTTTGATTCTTCAAAATTTGGCAGAAGCCAAAGAAGAATTACGAAATATGTTGGTTCATGAGAAATTTGGATCAGCAAGTTCCAAGGTGGTCATCGAAGAGTTTTTAGACGGCATAGAATTGAGTTGTTTTGTTCTTACAGATGGAAAAAATTATAAAATTTTACCTACTGCTAAAGATTACAAACGCATTGGCGAAGGTGATACCGGTTTGAATACGGGCGGAATGGGAGCCGTTTCTCCAGTTCCTTTTGCAGATGCGATATTGATGGAGAAAATAGAAAGTCGTATTGTAAAACCGACCATCGCAGGTCTTCAAAAAGACGGAATTATATACAAAGGATTTGTTTTTATTGGGCTCATAAATGTAAAAGGAGAACCTATTGTTATTGAATATAATGTGAGAATGGGAGATCCGGAAACAGAAGTAGTCATTCCGAGATTAAAATCAGATTTAGTGGAGTTGTTTATGGCAGTTGCTAATGAAAGTCTGGATCAAGTTTCTTTAGAAATAGATTCCAGAAGTGCCACAACCATTGTACTAGTTTCAGGAGGATATCCAGAAGATTTTGAAAAAGGAAAAGAAATAACGGGCATTGATTCAGTAACAGATTCACTGGTTTTTCATGCCGGAACTACGCTAGATCAGGGTAAAATTCTAAGTAATGGAGGGCGAGTTTTGACAGTAACCTCTTTTGGGGAAGACTTTGAATCGGCAATAAAAAAATCCTATCAAAACATAGAAAAACTAAATTTTGACAGGATGTATTTTAGAAAAGATATCGGATTTGATTTATAAATTCGATTCAGAATTTAAATCATCCTCTGTAAAAAATTAACTGCAACTTCTTTTTGAGGTTGTAGTTTTTTATTTAAAGAAAGAATGCGCCGTAGTATCTTGATATTCTTCGTTATTATCTTTGTGTAATTTCAATTGTTTGATCCAATATACCATTGCAGCGGCACAAATGATCATAAAGATGAAATTGATTGTATTAGCTCCAAACCAAGAGTTTGGCTCTAATTTTCTTAAGAAGTTTTGAGGAATAAAAAAAATGTTCTCAAACAACCACTGAATTCCTTCGAAAAATGCTTTCATAATAGATAGAATTATTTTTTTTCTGTTTATCTGAAACTTGGTGGAAAAAAATTCTCAAGGAAAGAAATTTTTATTCCGATTGACGCTTCGTTTTTTAAACAAGTATTATATTTACATTTACAAAAGTATAAAATATCCTTATGATTACAAGTCTTTTTCGAAAATCTACACCATTAAATTATTCATTGATCTTAGTATCGGTGTTTTTTTTCTTTTTTATCTATCAAATTCAGCTAGGAAGTGAACTAAAATTGGGTTTAAGTTTTATTGAAAAAGCGGCTTTACTTCTAGTTATTCTAGTTTCTTTATTTGTCATTAATTTTATTGTCAAAAAAAACGGATTGAGCAAAGACAGTAGCTACACGGTTTTATTTTATTTTTTGTTTCTGTTAATTTTTCCCTCGGTTTGGAATAATATTTATTTAATGCTATCCAATTTTTTTCTTTTGCTGGCGCTGAGGCGATTGATCAGCATGGGAACAAATAAGGCCATTAAAGAAAAAATATTCGATGCATCACTCTGGATTTTTCTAGCGTCATTATTTCATTTTTGGGCTATTTTATTTATTATTTTAGTTTTTGTAGCTATTGTATTTCATGCTTCAAGAGATTATAGGAATTGGGCCCTGCCTTTTATTGCTTTTTTTACGATTGGGACTCTTTTTGTTTTGTCTACTCTAATTTTGAATACCGATAGGATTAGTATATTATTAGAAAGTGCTCAAATTAATTATAAGATTGATTATTTTGTAAATAACTACGAAAATCTGGCCTTGTCACTTTATGCAACGGTCTCCTTGTTTTTTATTGTTTCAATAGCTTTAACATTTTCAAACCGGCCGTTGATGTTGCATGCTACCTATAAGAAAACAGTTTTAGCTTTTTTTATTGGAGTAGCGGTTTTTATAATTTCGCCAAATAAAAGCAGCGACTTATTAGTATTTACTTTTGCTCCATTGACTATTTTAGCCACGAGTCATATCGAAATAGTTTCGGTTAAATGGCAAAAAGAAGTAGTCCTTGTGGGAGTTATTTTAATCAGTTTCTTTTGTTTTTTCGCTCAACTATAATTTATTCCCGTAGGCTAAATCGCCAGCATCTCCAAGACCAGGAATAATATAGTCTTTTTCGTTTAGTTTTTCATCTAATGCCGCAATCCATAAATGGCAGTTTTCGGGTAGATTTTCTTCCAGATAGTCAATTCCTTCTGGAGCTGCAATAGCCACAGCAAGATGAATTTCTTTGGGGTTTCCTTTGTCTTTAAGTTTATTAAACACGGCGACTATTGATTTTCCCGTTGCCAACATTGGATCAATCAGCAATAGAATTTTATCATCAATTTTTGGGATTGCCTGATATTCGACAACAATATCAAAATAGTCATCATCATTAGGATGGTGCCGGTAGGCTGATATGAAGCCATTTTCAGCGGAATCAAAATAATTCAGAAAGCCAGTGTGTAATGGCAATCCTGCTCGGAGAATAGTACATAATACCAATTGATCTTCAATTGCCGTTGTTTTTTTTATTCCCATAGGCGTTTGAATTTCAATATCCTTGTACTGAAGATTTTTGCTCAATTCGTAGGCCATGATTTCACCAATTCGTTCAATATTTCTCCGAAAGCGCATGCTGTCCTTTTGAATAGTGATATCTCTAATTTGGCCCAAAAAATGGTTTAGCACGCTGTTATTATCAGATAGAATATGGATTTGCATAAAAACAGGTATAAAGTTTAAGGGTTAAATGTATAAAAAGTATCTTTGCTTTTTAAAGTATAAAGATATGTTTTCAAAATTAGCTTATTCTGTATTCGAACAAAGTATTCGTGATTACCATCAATTCGACAATGTCGATCAACCCATTAACAATCCTTTTCCCAAAGATAATTTTGAGCATTTATTGTTTCTAAAAAATTGGATTGATACGGTACAATGGCATTTTGAAGATATAATTCGGGATCCCAATATCGATCCGGTAGCCGCTTTGACCTTGAAAAGAAGAATCGACGCCAGTAATCAGGAACGTACGGATATGGTCGAATATATAGACAGTTATTTCTTAGAGAAATTTAAGTCAGTTAAAGTAAAATCCGATGCCAAAATCAATTCTGAAAGTCCAGCTTGGGCATTTGACCGTTTGTCAATATTGGCTTTAAAAATCTACCACATGCAGGAAGAGGTTAATCGCAAAGAGGCTTCACAAGATCATAGAGATAAATGTCAGGTAAAATTGAATGTACTTTTGGAGCAAAGAAGTGATTTGTCTACCGCCATTGATGATTTGTTGGCTGCTATAGAAAGTGGCGATAAATTCATGAAAGTATACAAGCAAATGAAGATGTATAATGACGATGATTTGAATCCGATATTATATCAGAATAAAAAATAAATTCAGAATTTAAGTTGCCGAAAAAACAACATATCGCCGTTATGAGACTTTCCGCAATGGGAGATGTCGCCATGACGGTTCCTGTTTTGTGCGCTCTTGTACATCAGTATCCTGAAGCTCGAATTACGGTCATTTCGCGCCCTTTTTTCAAACCTTTTTTTGAGGGAATATCAAACGTTTCTTTTTTTACTTTCGACGCTAAAAATAGGCATAAGGGATTTCTAGGTTTGTTGCACTTGTTCCAAGATCTAAAAAAACTCAAAATTGATGTTTTTGCCGATTTACATAATGTATTGCGATCTAAAATTATCCGCACACTTTTTGCCGTCAGCGGAATCAAAGTTGCTTTTACAGATAAAGGGAGAGCGGATAAAGCGGCTTTGACACGAGCAGATAACAAGCTATTCCAACCCATTCGCACGATGTTCGAAAGGCATTCGGATGTGTTCTTCCAATTGGGTTTCCCAATTAATTTGGCAGATCCTATTTTTCCAAATAAAAAAGTACTAAAACCAGAAATCCTCGCTTTAATCGGAATAAAAAAAGGAAGTTGGATTGGAATCGCTCCTTTTGCCCAATACGAATCGAAAGTGTATCCTTTGGATTTGATGCGCGAGGTATTGGTCGAATTATCCAAAGACTCATCGTTTCAACTATTTCTTTTTGGTGGCGGAACTTCCGAAATTGAATTGCTGAATACCTTATCGGCCAATATTAAAAATTGTATTGTCATTGCGGGTAAATTACAATTCAATCAAGAATTACAGTTAATCCATAATTTGGATCTAATGCTTTCCATGGATTCCGGAAATGCCCATATTGCAGCGATGCTGGGCGTAAAAGTCATTACACTTTGGGGCGCCACTCATCCCTATGCTGGCTTTTCACCGTTCAATCAACCACTAGAGAATGCTATAGTTTCTGATCGTAATCAATTTCCAAATCTACCGACTTCGGTTTACGGAAACAAAATAGTAGCCGGTTATGAAGATGCTATGCGAACTATTTTACCCAATCAAGTTGTTGAAAAAATCAAAACTTCCTTAAAATAAAAAAACTTCCCTTTTCAGAGAAGTTTTCTTTACTATTTATTTGGGATCATTATTAAACATCATCATAATCTACATAAATCGTTTCTGATGTTGGATGTGCCTGACAGGTTAGGATCAATCCAGAAGCGATTTCGCCATCAGTAAGGATTGCATTTTTCTTCATTTCGGCAGTTCCAGATGTGATGCGAGCCAAACAGCTGCTACAAATTCCACCTTGGCAGGAATACGGAGCATCTATTCCTTGTTTTAGTGCAGCTTCCAACAGGGTTTGTTTTTGAGACATTTCAAAAGTAGTTTCCTCATCATCTACCAAAACAGTTATTTTAGTATGACCACCCAATGCTTTTTTAATTTCATTTTCTTCGGCAGAAGGGGTAAAAAGTTCAAACTTAATAGCCGATTCCTTGACATTATTTTCTTTTAAAACATCAGAAACGCAAGTAATCATTTGTTCAGGACCACACAAATAGAATTTTTCGAATTCCAATTCCTTGTGTTTGTTTTTCAGTACGAAGTTGACGGTTGATTTTTCTATTCTTCCGAACAACTGATCCTCTATTTTAGCCTGACTGTATACGAAGTGAACAAAGAAACGAGCTACATATTTTTGTTGTAAATCATGTAATTGTTGATGAAACATAGTTTCTTCGGGAGTTTTATTTCCGTAAACCAAGACAAAACTACTTTTAGGTTCGCTGATTAGGACGCTTTGTATTATAGATAAAACGGGAGTAATTCCACTTCCAGCTACAAAAGCCGCATAATTTCTGGCACGATCGGCATCAGGTGCAAAAGTAAATTTTCCTTCGGGAGTTCCTACTTCGAGAGTGTCACCCGCTTTTAGTTTCGTATTAGCGAGTTGAGAAAAAGCACCGCCTTTTACAGCTTTTACAGCAATTCGAAGTTCACCGCTTTCGGGTGATGAACAGATGGAATAGGCGCGACGGATTTCTTCACCATCAAGTTTCAACTTCAAAGTAGTGTATTGACCGGCTAGAAAAGTATAAAAAGCTTTAAATTCCAAAGGGACATTAAATAAGACAGAAACCGAGTCTTTTGTTTCTCGTTTCACTTCTTTGATGTTTAATTTATAGAATGATGACATGTATTTTTTTTTGCAAAGATACTAAAGTCAATAGTTTTCTAAAAGCGTTAAAATTTTAAATTTTAATACCTTGATGTTATAGATTTCTTTTATGCGTTAAAACAATTCGCAAATATATTTTCTGAGTACAAATCACAAAGTTTGTAACGCAATCAAAGGAAACACTACCTATAGTTAAATCAAAGAATTAAAAGCATGTTCAAACATTTTATCAGCCTAGAATGGAAAGCCTTTTTCAGGTCGGCTTCTTTTAAAACGAATTTGGCTTTGAAAATCATCATGGTTTTTTTCGCTTTATATTTTGCCGTTATATTTGTGGGATTAGGCTCTTCGGCTTATTACCTGCTCAAGGAAAAAGGATATAGCGATCCACTTTTGATAGTAAATAAATATCTGTTTTATTGGTTTTTCGGACATTTGTTCTTCCGTTATTTATTGCAAATACTTCCGGTAATGCATATTCAGCCAATGATGATTTTGCCAATACCAAAGTCGAGTCTGGTTCATTATATACTTGGGAAAACGGCAATCTCATTTTTTAATAGTATTCATGCTTTTCTTTTTATCCCTTTTTCAATTGTTTTATTGATAAATGGTTATAGCGTTTATGGGGTGATAAGTTGGCATTTAGGAATTATGGCAATTGTTTATGCTAGTAATTTTTTAAATGTTTTAGTTAACAAACAAGATACGATTTTAATTGTAGTTGCAGTTCTGGTCTTCGCTTTAGTGGCCTCTCAATATTATGCAATTTTTGATATTACAGCTTACACGCAAGATTTTTTTACGGCATTGTATGAGCAGCCTGAAGTTGTTTTGATTCCAATTTTAGTTCTATTGGGGCTTTACATTTTGGCTTATAAATACTTCATCCATCATATGTATTTTGATGAAAAATTAGTTGCAAAAAAAGAAACTGTTTCTACAAAAGAATACGCTTGGTTAAACAAATATGGCGTTTTGGGGACTTTCTTAAAAAATGATATTAAATTGATCAGTCGGAATAAACGGTCTAAGAAAACAGTGATGATGGGATTCTTTTTCCTTTTTTATGGCTTGTTATTTTTGCGACAGGATATTCCGAATTCGGGAAATATAATGCAAATATTTGCTGGGATATTTGTCTCAGGAGGTTTTCTTTTTAATTTCGGGCAGTTTGTTCCGAGTTGGGACAGTGGATATTATAAATTATTGATGAGTCAAAACATAACTTACAAAGATTATTTGGCTTCAAAATGGTGGTTAATGGTCATTGCGACCGTAATTTCAACTGTTTTGGCTAGCTTTTATTTGTATTTTGGATGGCAAGCTTATATGGCAATTGTGGTGGGTGCCATTTACAATATTGGTGTCAACTCTCATTTGGTATTATGGAGCGGTGCTTATACTAAAACCCCAATTGATTTGGATTCCGGAGCCAATGCTTTTGGGAACAAACAGGCATTCAATATGAAAACCATGCTTTTATCACTTCCTAAATTGGTTTTACCAGTAGCTCTTTTTGCATTTGGATATTATCTAATTAATCCTACAGCAGGCTATGTTTTAGTTGTATTTGCTGGAATATTAGGTTTTGCATTCAAGAATAAAGTGTTTTCAATTATTGAAAAAACGTATAAAACAGAGAAATACAAAACCATAGAAGCCTACACGCAAAACAACTAGAATTTTTTTATTGGATTTCAAAAATTATAATTATGATACAAGTCAATCAACTTTCAAAAATATACAACGCAGTAACCGTCTTAAAAATAGATCATTTAGAAATTAAAAAAGGGGAAAGCTTTGGATTAGTAGGTAATAACGGAGCTGGGAAAACTACTTTTTTTAGTTTGCTTTTGGACTTAATTCAACCTAGTACGGGAACTATTATCAACAATCAAGTTGAGGTTAGCAGTAGTGAAAAATGGAAACCATTCACGGCTTCTTTTCTAGATGAAAGTTTTTTGATTGGTTATTTGACAGCCGAAGAATATTTTTATTTCATTGGCGATTTACGCGGACAAAACAAGGCAGATGTTGATTCTTTGTTAGGAAAACATACGGAGTTTTTCAATGGAGAGATTTTAAATAATAAAAAATATTTACGCGATTTGTCGAAAGGGAATATGAAAAAAGTGGGGATTATAGCCACTTTAATTGGCAATCCTGAGGTTGTAATATTGGATGAACCTTTTGCTAATCTAGATCCAACAACCGTAAACCGATTGAAAAAAATTATAAAGGAGCTGGCTGAAAATCCTGCAGTAACTGTTTTGGTTTCTAGTCATGATTTGCAGCATACTGTTGATGTTTGCAGCCGAATTGTAGCTTTGAACAAAGGCGAAATTGTTAAAGACATTCAAACCTCCGAAGAAACACTGAAAGAATTGGAAGCATTTTTTGCCGTATAATTAATTGTAATTTAGATTTTAGCAAAGGGGTATCTATTAGTTTGTACCCAATTTTAAAGTTCGCGGACTTTTATACGATCTGATGATCAAAAAGCAGCCGTTTTTTTTCTACATATCAAAAAGAAATGTATTTTTACCTCTCATTATACTAAAACTGACTTTAGGAAGTTTTAAGAATAAATACATTTTACCTTGAAAACCAAAGTACTGAAATCGATTACGATAGTAGGATTGTTCCTTTTTTTGATAGCCTGTTCCACCAAGAAAAATACTTTTTTGGCTCGGAATTCTCACGCTTTAAGCACAAAGTACAATATACTTTATAATGGTGGAGTCGCCCTAGACAAAGGAATCATAGATTTAAAATCACAATATAAAGACAATTTTTGGGCTCGATTGCCAATTGAGCGCATGCAAATCAATAAGGAGGAACCACTTCCAGGACAGGCACCAGCAAATCCGAATTTTTCTAAGGCAGAGACTAAGGCCGTAAAAGCGATTCAGAAACATTCTATGAATATTGAGGGCATTGAGAAAAACCCCCAAATGGATGATGCTTATTTAACTTTGGGAAAAGCGAGGTATTATGACCAGCGCTTTGTTCCAGCATTAGAAGCTTTTAATTACATTTTATACAAATACCCCTTTAGCAACAAGATTTACGAGGTAAAAGTGTGGCGCGAAAAAACGAATATCCGAATGGATAATAATGAAATGGCCATTATTAATTTAAAGAAATTACTCAAGGAAATTAAATTTAAGGATCAGATTTTTGCCGATGCTAATGCTATTTTATCACAGGCGTTTTTGAATATAGAACAAAAGGATAGCGCTATTGCTAGATTAAAATTAGCTAAAGAATATACTAAACCGAAGGAAGAACGGGCAAGATATACTTTTATCTTGGGTCAACTTTATGAAGAATTGGGCTACAAAGACAGTGCTTTTATAGCCTATCAAACGGTTATTGATATGAAAAGGAAGGCTCCAAAGCCTTATGTTATACATGCTGAAATGAAGCAAGCCCAACAATTTGATTTTGAAAAAGGAGATACTTTAGTCTTTCTTGACAGAATGAATCATCTTTTGAAAGATCGAGAAAACAGACCTTTTTTAGATGTTTTGAACCATCAATTTGGATTGTTTTATGACCACAAAAAGAATTATTCACAGGCGGAAAAACAGTACAAAATATCCTTAAAAACAAAATCGAAAGATCCTTATTTAGTGGCGTCGAATTACAGAAACCTGGCTGATATTTATTTCAAAAGAGCAAAATATCCTGTTGCCGGTCAATATTATGACAGTACTTTAGTGCAGTTGGATGTTAAATCAAGAGAATACAAATCGATAAAAAAGAAAAGAGAAAACCTCACAGATGTCATTAAATATGAGGGAATTGCCAGCGTAAACGATAGTATTATACGCGTATTTTCTTTATCAAATTCAGATAAAACAGCCTATTTTGAAAATTATATTTTAAAATTAAAAGCAAGTGAAGCGGCACAGAAAATATTGAAAGACAAAGAGGAAGCCAAAGCGAAAAGGATACAAGCGAATAATCAATCTGGACCGGCCAATGCTGGTTCGGGAAATCCGATGTCTCCAAACAAAAGTCCTTTTCAGCCGCCCTCTGAAACCAATGCCATGAATACTAGTCAGAGTGTTTTTTATTTTTACAACCCTGCTACTTTAGCTTATGGAAAGAATGAATTTCGGAAGATATGGGGCGATCGAAATTTAAAAGACAATTGGAGAATATCAGCGATAAAAACAGCGATTGAAGATCAAAAGGATCAAGCAGTAGCCGATACAAATGCCGGAGAGCTGTCTAAAGAGGATAAATCTAAAGTTGAAAAGATTGATGAACGCTATACTACGGAATTTTATATTAATAAATTACCCAAATCTATTACAGTGATTGATAGTATTGCCAAAGAACGCAATTTTGCTTATTATCAGTTGGGAACTATTTATAAGGAAAAATTTAAAGAAAATAAACTTGCCGCAAGCAAGCTAGAGCAACTTTTATTGAACAAACCGGAGGAACGTTTGTTACTTCCAACGATGTATAATTTGTATAAAATTTATGAGCAAATAGATACTGAAAAAGCCTTGGCCATGAAAAACAAAATCATAAGTCAGTTTCCAGATTCTAGATATGCACAAATAGTAGGCAATTTGAAAACTAAGGATACAGCACTTTCAGAAAGTCCAGAGGGGCATTATTATCAAATTTATAAATTGTATGAAAACGGTGACTTTCGAACCGTTCTTAGTCAGTTAGAAGTGGCAATTTTTCAATATGCGGGCGAATCGGTTTTACCAAAATTTGAATTATTGAAAGCCATTACTATTGGAAAATTAAAAGGTCTAGAGGATTTTAAAAAGGCACTGAATGCAGTAGCTTTGAATTATCCAAATCAAGAAGAAGGAAAGCAAGCAGAATCGATGTTGAAAAACGATGTTCCAAAATTAGAAAGTTTGAAGTTTCATCTAGGCAAGCCTTTGAGTTGGAAAATACTATATAAGGTGGGAGATATATCAGATCCAAAAACCAAAATACTGCAAGATAAAATCTTAAAATTGATTAAAGATCGGGAGTTCAATAAGGTTAGAATTTCTTATGATATCTATACCATGAATGAAAATTTCATTGTGATTCACGGATTGAAAACGGAAGGATTTGCAAATGAAATAGCTACTATTTTAAAAGAATATAAAGAATATAAAGTAACTGATTTATCTTATATTATTTCAAATGATGATTATAAAATAATTCAATTTAAAAAGAATTTCGAAGAATTTCTGATTACGCCTTTAGTATCACCAGCGCCAGTTAAAGATCCGAATGTTAGTCCAAGTCCTATTCTTGATAAGAAATTGGAAGAAGTTCCCAATCAGAATGCATCGGGGAATGTTCATCCGCCAAAAGCGGAACCAATTATTAAAAAACAATAATTATGTTCAATAAAAAGCCAAAATCCTATACCGATCTATTGGGGAAAACCAATCGAATAGTAGAAGGAACAATTATTAAGGGAAATATTCTTTCTCATGCTGATTTTAGATTAGATGGCGATTTAGTAGGAAATTTTCAATCTAATGGCAAAATAGTAATAGGTCCTGCAGGAAGTATAAAAGGAGATATTATTTGCAAGAATGCAGATATTGAAGGCAAATTTGATGGAAAGATCCAGGTTGCCGAAATGTTGAATATCAAATCAAAAGCAATTATTAGAGGAGAAGTAATCTGCGGAAAACTTTCTGTTGAACCCGGTGCCGAATTTAGCGCAAGCTGTGTAATGAAACCCAACCTTAAAATAGAGATTAGTCGCCATGACGCACAAGCCAAACCCCAAGAAGTACAGGTATAATAAGTGGCTGGCACTAATTAATATTCCCATCCAAATGGGGGTTATTGTTTTTGCATTCTCTTATTTAGGAAACTTCTTGGATGCCAAATATCCAAATCCGCATCAGCTTTTTGTTAAGATTTTAGTACTTTTTGGAGTTGCTATTTCTTTTTATAATATCAATCGACAGTTAAAAGACATCAATAAATCCTCGGACGACCCATCATGAAAATAAAAAAATATCGAGCTCTTTTAGAAGTTTTCTTTTTATCGATTTTCGTTTATGTGGGTCATAAATTGTTTTTTTATTATCAAAGGAACAATCCAATATACCAGAATTTTCATTATCCGATTGAAGTTGTTTATGCGTTTTTCTCAAGTTTTTCTATAGTTCTTCTTTATATTCTAATTATTGTAAAAGCAAAAAACATAGACCAGGTTGGGAATACATTTATGTTGATTACTGTTTTAAAGATGGGAATTTCCTATGTGATTTTGTCCCCAATTTTGGATTCTGGGTTGGCAAATATGCCGATAGAAA
>CANEZU010000002.1 GCA_947444255.1 Flavobacteriaceae bacterium
AAGCCATCGCCATCGCCAGAGTTCCACTTCCTTCGGGTCCAACAAACAATTGCGCATGAGGAATTCTTCCCAAACTTGCGCTTTGTGTAAGATGATTCTTAATATGTTCCTGACCTAAAATTTCTGAAAATAGCATAAAGCAAATATAGAAGAAAGATATAAACCTTCAAAGTTTAAAATTTAGGAGCAAAATCCTTGGGCTTTTTTATTTTTGCTATTCCCGCTTTTTGCTATATCCACGCTAAAAAGCGTGGGATACCGCTTCAATCGGGGCTATAGAATTATTGAATCTCTAGTTTAGCTAAATTTTAGCCAAAAAATTAAAATTGTATATTTGCAAAAATCTTAAACCAAAACTGATATTTCTATGAAAACTCTCGAAGACTTCAATTTCAAAAATAAAAAAGCATTAATTCGTGTTGACTTTAATGTGCCATTAGATGAAAAATTTAATGTTACTGATGCAACAAGAATAGAAGCTGCAAAGCCCACTATTGATAAAATTCTCGCTGATGGAGGAAGTGTAATTTTGATGTCGCACCTTGGAAGACCAAAAGGAGTAGAACCAAAATATTCTTTAAAACACATTTTAAAAACAGCTTCTGAAGTACTTCGAGTTGATGTTAAGTTTTCTGAAAATTGTATTGGAGACGAAGCAAAATCCGCATCTGCTGATTTAAAACCGGGAGAAGTTTTGTTATTAGAAAATCTACGTTTTCATTCTGAAGAAGAAGCTGGAGATGTTTCTTTTGCTAAAGAATTAGCTGCACTTGGTGACATTTATGTGAATGATGCTTTTGGAACAGCACACAGAGCGCACGCTTCTACCACTATAATCGCACAATTCTTTCCAAACGAAAAATGTTTTGGCACGCTATTAGCTAAAGAGATCGAAAGCTTAAACCGCGTATTGAAAAATAGTGAAAAACCGGTAACTGCAGTTTTAGGAGGTTCAAAAGTATCTTCAAAAATTACGGTTATTGAAAATATTTTAGATAAAGTAGACCACATGATTATTGGTGGTGGTATGACTTTTACTTTTGTAAAAGCCCTAGGCGGAAAAATTGGAGATTCTATTTGTGAAGATGACAAACTAGAACTGGCCATTGAAATTTTGAGATTAGCCAAAGAAAAAGGCGTTCAAATTCATATTCCTGTTGATGTTGTTGCAGCAAATGATTTTTCAAATGATGCCGAAACTAAAATAGTTGACGTTAAAGAAATTCCTGATGGATGGCAAGGTTTAGACGCCGGACCAAAATCATTAGAAAATTTCAAAAAAGTGATTTTAGAGTCCAAAACTATTCTTTGGAACGGACCATTAGGGGTTTTTGAAATGCCAACTTTCGCTAATGGAACCATTCAATTAGGAAATTATATTGCAGAAGCTACAGAAAAAGGTGCTTTCTCACTTGTAGGAGGAGGAGATTCTGTTTCAGCAGTAAAACAATTCGGATTGGAATCTAAAATGAGCTATGTTTCAACAGGTGGTGGAGCAATGTTAGAAATGCTTGAAGGAAAAGTTTTGCCAGGTATTTCGGCTGTATTAGACTAAATTACAAACATTTAATACTATTTATTTAAATTATTAGTTATAAGATAGTATGTTTGTAGATTAAGTATAATGGTTTGGTTCCTAATTTGTTACAAAAAAGTATGATTAAAAATAAAAAATACCACATTTTATTTCTGTTTTGTTCGCTCTCCATTTTTGCTCAGCAAAAAGAAATTAGAACGCAAGTTTTAAAAACAGATCTAAACATTTCGTATCTGGATTCTCTAAAATCTACCTTTGTTAGTGATAATTTAGCTTCCTGTGTAGACAGTCTTTGGATGAAAGAATTAACTTCTTTAGACATTTACAACGACTTGGAAACCGATATCAAAACGATAAATCTTGACGAGAATGTTGAATATGAATTGCCAACAGCCTTGCTAAAAGCAAGGTTGAAGGAGATGGATTCTAAATCACCGTTTAAAATTGAATACAATCAAGGTCTTGAAAATTTGATCAAGTCATTCCTGAAAAATAGAAAAAAATCGTACGAAAGATTAATGGCGATTTCAGAATATTATTTTCCCATTTTTGAATCGGCTTTAGCCAAACAAAATGTTCCATTAGAGATTAAATATTTGGCTGTAGTAGAATCGGCATTAAACCCAAAAGCAGTTTCTAGAGTAGGTGCAACAGGACTTTGGCAATTTATGTATCAAACAGGAAAGCAATACAATTTAGATATTGATTCCTATGTTGATGACCGAAGTGATCCCTTAAAATCATCAGAAGCAGCCGCCCAATATATGACTAATATGTATAAGATATTTGGTGATTGGGATTTAGTTTTGGCCTCTTATAACTCGGGTCCAGGTAATGTGGCAAAGGCTATTAGACGTTCTGGTGGTCAACAAAATTATTGGAACATCCGGAAAAATCTTCCGAAAGAAACGCAAGGTTATGTTCCTGCTTTCTTGGCCACAATGTACATTTATGAATACCATAAAGAACATGGAATAATTCCTAACAGAGCAATTGTAAAGCACTTTGAGACGGATACAGTTATGATTCATAAGCAGTTGACGTTCAAACAAATTTCTAATTTATTAGATGTATCTGTTGCCCAATTGCAAGTTTTAAATCCACAATTTAAACTGGATATTGTTCCTGCTTATTTTGATAATAAGCAGTATTTGAGATTGCCTTCCGAAAAAATCGCATTATTTACCTCTAATGAAGATAAAATCTATGCATATGTACAACATGAGTTGGACAAAAAAGAGAAACCTTATTTTAGAGAACAAGCAATTGCAGCTAAAGAATCATCAAAAGGAGATAGCTACCTGGTTTCAAAAACCAAATATCATAAAGTCAAGCGTGGTGATAATTTAAGTGAAATCGCTCAGCAGTATGGAGTTTCAATGTCAGATGTAAGAAAATGGAATAAGCTCCGGAACAATCATGTTCAACTAGGAAGAAATCTGAAAATTATTAGTACCGAAAGAATTGTTTCTAACACTAAAACAGATAAATCGGAGCCTATTGAAAAACCAGAAGTGGCAGTTGCTTTCGCAAAACCAGTGATTGTAGCTAAAATCTACAAAGAAGAAAAAGTAGTTAGCTTTAAAGAAGTATCCAAGACTTACAAAGTTAAGAAAGGGGATAATTTAGGCGATATAGCTATTAAATACGGTGTTTCAATTGCAGATATAAAAAGTTGGAATAAACGAAAAAGCAATTCCGTTTCGGTAGGTGAAAAACTAAAAATCACTAGTGTCGAGAAAGTGGTTTTGGTTGTTAAAAAAGAAATTAAATTAGAAAATGGTGCTTTAGCCGAAACGAACAAAAAAGACTCAAATGAAGTTCCTGCAGACAAATCATCTGATTTTTATACGGTGCAACATGGAGACAATTTAAGTTCAATTGCTAACAAATATAATGTAACAATTGATCAACTTAAACAATGGAATAAATTGGCAGACAACAATATTCAGTTGGAAAGTAAATTAAAAATCGCCGATATTATAATTGCTTCAAAGGAAGAAGTTAATACTAAAACAGATTTCAAAAACACAGAGTATACCATTCTTAAAGGTGACAATTTAGGAACTATTGCCAGAAAAAATGGAGTTGCTGTATCAGATTTAAAAGATTGGAATAATTTAGCGGATGACAATGTTCAAATTGGAACAAAAATAATTGTTGCTAAAAAACCAATACAGACTTCTCAATCAATAGCCTCTAAAGACAACAAAAAAGATAAATACAGTGATGTTAAAAATGCAGATCTGTATTATGTTAAAAAAGGAGATTCTCTTTTTAGTATTGCTAAAAAATATCCAGGAGTAACAATTTCTGATATCAAAAAATGGAATGGAATTAATGGTAATGAATTAAAACCAGGAATGAAGTTGAAAATAAACGGATAATAAAAAAAATCTACATAAATTTAGGGCTTATTTCATTGATGAATCAATTATGAAAAAAGCCCTTTTTTTATTGCTTTTTATTTCTTTCTTTCTTACTTCTTGTGTTCAAAAAGAAGAAAATAATTCTGTTAAAACTTCTGGGAAAATTAATTCAATTTCGGTTATCATTGATGATCAATTATGGAATGGAGAAGTGGGTGATAGCCTTCGAAATAAGTTTGCTTCTCCAGTTACAGGCTTACCTGAAGAAGAACCACTTTTTACAATTAATCAGTATCCTACAAAATTGTTAGAGGGATACATGACAAATACAAGAAATATTATTGTTGTAAAAAAAGGTCCAAAAAATAATTTTGAAATTGTTCAAAACGAATTTGCTTCTCCTCAAAATGTGTTTCATATTTCAGGGAAAATAGCTGCAAATATTTTAGATCAAATTGAAATAAATGCTCCAACGATAATCAAGAAAATCAGAGCACTAGAAATTGAGGAAAATCAAAGAATTATTGATACTGCCAAAATTAGGACCGTGGCTATTAACAAGAAATTTAATATTGATTTAGATATTCCAAAAGGCTATAATCAAGTTTTGATCAAACGAAAATTTATTTGGTACAAAAAGGAGATTAGTAGCGGAAGTACTAGTATCCTTGTCTATCAATTACCAATAAAAAGCCTAAAAAGAGGCCCAAATATCATCAATAATATCATTAAAATCAGAGATTCGGTCGTCAAATTATATATCCATGGAACTATTCCAAGAACACAAATGATTACCGAGGATTCCTATTCTCCTTATTTGTTTCACACCAATATTAAGGGCAAAGAAACCTATGAAACTAAAGGGACCTGGGAACTGAAGAATGATTATATGTCAGGACCATTTATAAATTATAGCATAATTGACAGGACTAATGGTAGAATTTTAGTTTTAGAAGGATTTTGTTACGCGCCTTCAAAAGAAAAAAGAGATTTAATGTTTGAATTGGAAGCTATAATTAAATCAGTTCAATTTTTAAAAAAGAAAAAGAATTAAGTTATGACAATAAAATGGAAAATAAAGCAGTTTGAGGCACTATCGCTTCAAGAACTATATCAATGCCTAAGATTGAGAAGTGAAGTCTTTGTAGTGGAGCAAAATTGCGTTTATCAAGATCTTGATAATAAAGATCAGAAAGCCCTCCATTTAATTGGAGATTTTGACGGGAAAATTGTTGCTTATACGCGACTTTTTAATAAAGGAGATTATTTTGAAAATGCCTCAATAGGAAGAGTTATTGTTGACGCTAATTATCGGGATAAAAAATGGGGACATGATCTAATGGATCAATCTATTTTAGGGATTAAAAACCATTTTCAAACCCATAAAATAACTATTTCGGCACAGTTGTATTTAAAAAAATTCTACGAAAGTCATGGTTTTGTTCAAACGAGTGAAACCTATTTAGAAGACGATATTCCTCATATTGAAATGAAGAAAGAATAACGAAATGTTTTCTGTTATTTTATGTTTTAGTAATTAAAAACTCAACTCGTCTGTCATATTCAGTTCCTTTTCCAAGTGGGACAGTATTTCCGTATCCTTTATAGGTCATCCGTTCTTTGTCTATTTTCTTTAAGATTAAATACTTATAAACGGTTTCGGCTCGATTTTGTGATAAATTTCTCTTTCTTGTTTCTCTGTCAAATGCTTCTTTTTGATAAGGTGGTGTACAACAAACATGTCCTTGAATTTCAAAACTTAAAGCCTTATTTTTCAATAGTAACTGAGCGATATAGTCTAATTCTTTTCTGGCTTCAAATGTTAGAATGCTACTTCCTCTCTCAAATAATAATTTTTCAAGGTAAATATGATCTCCAATTAAGTGTTTTTTTTGAATGCTGGTATAAAAACCAGCTAATTCTATTTTAGGTAAAGGTTCTAGATTTAATACCACATCCACCCGTCTGTTTTTAGAACGCTTCTCAGGTAGGTTTTCCGAAAAATCATCCTCTATCAGGATACGGCCTTTACCTTCAATCGTTATAATAATTTTATTCTTGATTCCGTTCTCAATTAGTATTTCTCTAATTGTATTAGCACGATTATTAGATAATTTGAGATTGTAGTCTTCTTTGCCAATATCATCAGTATAACCATAAATTTGGACAGATTCTATCCTTGTTGTATCTGTTTTTTTTATAAATCCGACTACCTCATTTGCTTGAATTTCGTCTAAATTAAATTTGTCAAATTCAAAATATACAGAGTGAACCACTTCCTCTTGAGCATAAAGTAATCCACAAATTAAGAGCGGTAAAAACTTTAATAATCGCATTATTATAATTTTAATATTTTATTAAATTCCAGTTCGTTTTCAAAAAGGCTAACTGATTTTTTGATTTCTAAATTATTCTTTAGATAATATTGATACAAACCTTCTTTATATTGATACCGTCGGATAATTTCATCCAAAATCAGGTTTTTAATTTCTTTTTGATTTTGATTCAACTGGGTTTCCTCACTTTTTTGAAGAGCAATTAATAACTGTTGATATTCAGTATTTATCGAAGTATCGATTTTTTCTTTTTTGGCTGCAGCCAAAGTATTTCTTAAGGCAATTTCGGTTTCGGTGTCAAAATTGAAATTCTTCTTTTTTAAGAAACTTTTAAATTCAGTGTAATCAGCGTCTGTAATGCTTGGAATAGTATTCCCTAAATTTGGATTAGCATAATAATAGTTGGTAACAAAATCAAATATACCATCATTTTTAATCAAGGCTTCCGTTATGGTGCTTAATTTAGTGTCTGACAAAACAACATCTGGGAGGATTCCACCTCCATCATATACAAGTCTTCCTTTTCGGGTTTTAAATGCAGTATAATTTTTAGAATCTGTACGAATTGCATTTCCATTTTTATCTTTATGGGAATAGTCTAAGGCCTGAATACAGCGTCCTGAAGGAGTATAATACCTAGAAATTGTTATCTTGATCTGAGTCCCATAAGTCAAATCGATTGGTCGTTGAACTAAGCCTTTTCCAAAACTTCGGCTGCCCACAATTACCGCCCGGTCTAAATCCTGTAATGCTCCAGCTACAATTTCGGAGGCAGAAGCACTTTTTCCATCTACTAATATAATTAATGGAATTTGAGTATCGATGGGCTCACGGTTGGTTTTAAATGTATTGTTGTGTTTCTCTATTTTTGATTTTGTAGTCACAATTATTTCATCTTTTGGGACAAACAAATTACAAATATTGACCGCTTCATTTAAAAGTCCTCCGGGATTTCCTCTTAAATCTAGGATAATCTTTTCAGCACCTTCTTTTTTTAATTGCTCTAAAGCTTCTTTGGTTTCCAAAGTTGCTTTTTTGTTGAATTGTGACAATACTATATAACCGGTTTTTGCATCTACTTTTCCAAAAAAAGGAACCGCTTTGACATCAACTTCTTCTAAAGTGATTTGTGTTTTCGATGTTTTTCCTTGGCGGATATAAGTAATATCGATTTTAGTGTTTTTTGCTCCTTTCATTAATTGGGAAGCATCTTCTTTAAAATCAGCAAGGCGAACATCGCCAATTTGAATAATTTCATCTCCCGCTTTTAAGCCAGCCAAATCTGCCGGATAATTTTTATAAGGCTCTTTTATGATTAGTTTTCCTTCTTTTCGCGTAATCAAAGCTCCTATTCCCGTATATTCTCCAGTATTATTGATTTTAAATTTAACAACATCCTGTTCGTTAAAATAATTGGTATAAGGATCTAAATCCGATAACATACTTTTAATGGCTTTATCCATCAATTCGCCGGGATTAGTTTCGTCAACATAGTTTGAATTCACAGCTTTAAATAAGGTATTGAAAATCTCAATTTGTTTGGCTACTTCAAAGAAGTCCTCATTAAAGCTCACGCCAACGAACAAGAAAACACTAGCAACAATAGGGATGGTAAATCTTTTTTTAAAATAAGGGTACATTTTTTATCTTTCTTTTAAGAATGAATAAGAGATTAAAAATACTAATTTATTTCTTATGAAAAACATATTAGGTTCAAAATTAGATCATTTTGACTCTAACGCAAGTAGTGGTTGTTTTATTTTTCGGCTGCTACAATATTAACAAATTTTTCAAACAGTTGAATCGTTTTAACGTTGATTTCTTCATATGTCAAACGGTCTTTGCTTTGATAAAAAAACATAAAAGCATAAGGTTTGTCTAATGAATTTAGCAGTAAATGCTTGTTTAAACGATAAGTTTCACGAAGTACGCGTTTAAAATAATTGCGGTCTACGGCGCGTTTGAAATATTTTTTTGAAACGGAAACACCCATTTTTAGCTGCTCTTTTAAAAGAGTCTCATTTACTAAATCGAGATTGACATAAACCAAACGCAAAGGATATTTAGATACCGATTTTCCCTTTGAAAAAAGGAGATCAATTGTGTTTTTGCTTTTTAGCTTCTCAGATTTAGGATAGGTAAAGTTCATTTTAATTCTTAAGGCAAGACCGCAAAGATACAAAGGGAATTTTAATAATGGGTCACTACTTTTCCTATAGCTATAAAAACAAATTAATTTCAATTAATAAAGTTAATTTTTAAACGATAATACGGATTGGTAATTTATTAATCTTAAATTGACAACTATCATTATATGCTAATTTAAATACTGAAAAGGATGAAATACACCCTGGCTTTTGACGTTTACGGAACTCTAATCAATACTTCGGCGGTCTTTATTTCTTTAGAAAAAAGGATAGGTTTACAAGCCAAACAATTTATGGAAAACTGGAGAAATAAGCAATTAGAATATTCCTTCCGCCGTGGATTGATGAATAAATATGTCGATTTTGCGGTTTGTACAGAAAATGCTTTGGAATTTTGTGACTTGACTTTTAAGACGAATTTAAGTTCTAACGATAAGAAAGACTTGATGAGTGAATATACAGTTTTGCCCGCTTTTCCTGATGTCGAAATCGGGTTGAAATCACTGAAAAAATCAGGGCATCAATTGTTTGCCTTTTCTAATGGAAGCGCAAACGCCATTAAAATGTTACTGGAAAATGCTAATCTTTTTTCCCTTTTTGATGGAATTGTGAGTGTCGAAGAGGTCCAAATGTTTAAACCAAGTCCTTTGGTGTATGATTATTTTAATACAAAAACGAAATCGACTAAAGCAGATTCTTGTTTAATTTCCTCAAATCCTTTTGATGTGATTGGTGCTCTTGAATATGGGATGCGTTCCGCTTGGGTACAAAGATCGCCTGAAGCAATTTTTGATCCTTGGGGAATAGAACCAACATTTAAAATTAAAGATATAATGGACTTAAATTCGGCTTTACTTGAAGATTAATGCGTTAAATTTATTAATAAATGTAAGAAATAGTGTTAAATGAGTTAATTTAGCGTTCTCTTTTAGGTTTATTTATGCGTAGTAGAATCACCAGAACATTTTTTTTCATCCTACTTCTATTAAGTTGGAATTCTTTTTATCCTCAAAAAGTAAAACCGGAATGGAAGCTTGGGTTTAATTATGGAATAGGTCATGAAATAAAGAATTCTGATTACACTTTTACGAACCAATATTATAAAGTTCAACTTTATTATTTGATTAAAAGAAGCAAGCATTTTGAATTTGAATTACTTCTTCAGCCGGAACTAAATTTTGCGACACATCAGCTTTTAAACTTCTATTTTGTAACACCCGACGAACCTAATTATGAAGCGAAAAGAGCAGAATTCACGAAGCTAAAAAACATTCGAGATTGCGTTTTAGGAATTGGTTTTTTAATTAGAAAACCGCTTTCAAAATGTTTTAGCATTTATGCACTTGGAAGCGTGGGTCCTTTAATAACTGACACTCAAACCGAAAGGTTGTCAAAAGGATTCGCTTTTTCGGATGTTGTATCCTTAGGACTTTCCCTAAAAACGAACCCAATAACCTTTGATATACGACCTAGTATACGTCATACTTCAAACCTGGGATTTCAGAGTTCAAATGCTGGGTTTAATACCTATAATATCGAATTTGGTTTCTCATTTCCCTTATAAAATTATCTGATATATAAAACAAAAAAAAGGCAAACCACAATAGTTTGCCTTTTTTCGAAAGTAAAAAACGATTATTTTTTTTCGGAAATAACAGTTGGAAATACATTATTATCTCGATTGATATCAGCCATTAATTCACTATCATCGATTGTAATTTTTTTGATTTCACTTTTGTTTTTAGCAATGCTAAATTCAAAATTAGGATAAGCCCAAGCCCAATCTTTTAAAACGGTTCTCTTCATTTCCGGATTTGGATTCTCTTTTTCAAAACTCATCATGCGCAAAGGAATGTAAAAACTTTCCTTGCTTCCATCGGTATATTCTACCGTTAAGTCAATTGGCATCGGCATTCTGCCAATTCGCTCTAAAGTGATTAGGGTAGAATTACCGTTTTCAGCTACGTTTTTAATTCCATAATCAATAGTATTTGTTGTTTGGGTCCAATCTGTTAAATACCAATCTAAATTCGCTCCCGAAACACGTTCGGCACTCCTTTTGATGTCATTTGGCGTGGGATGTTTGAATTTGAAATCTGCATAATAACGTTTCAAAGTCTTCAATAAGTTTTCTTTTCCAATAATATATCCCAATTGAGCCAGGAAAATATCACCTTTACTATATGACGTAATACTATAAATTTGATTGATTTCAAAACGGTCAGCATGAGTAGTCTGTGGTAATTCTTTTCCTGATTTCGCCATATAATAATACCCTTTATAAGAACCGGCAAAAGGATTTTCAACCTTTTTATCGGAAATTTCATTTAGCCCTAGATCTTCTAAAAAGGAAGTAAATCCTTCATCCATCCATCCGTGTTTTGATTCGTTTGAAGCTAAAATGTGTTGAAACCAAGAGTGAGCCATTTCGTGAGCAGTAACTCCCAGAAGTCCTTCAAAAGTTCCATTTCCCAAAATTAGAGTACACATCGCATATTCCATTCCGCCATCGCCTCCCTGTATAACAGAATATTGTTTGTAAGGATAATTACCTACAGTTTTGTTATAAAAGTCCATCAAAGCGGCTGTTTTAGGCTGGAGATTTTTCCAGTTTTCAATGTATTTAGGATTGTTTTTATACAAGAAATGTAAATCTACATTATTAGGACCTTTGTAAATATCATGAATATAATTTTTGTCGGCAGCAAAAGTAAAATCATGTACCATCGGCGCTACAAAATGCCAAGTGAGTAACTTTGTTTTCTTTGGATAAACAACTTCAATTCCGGCATCTTGATAACCATGCCCAATTTCATTTCGATTTTGTAAATAGCCAGAACCGCCTAAAACATAGTCTTTGTCGATAGTGATATTTACGTCAAAATTACCCCAAACACCATGAAATTCTCTCGCTATATAAGGATCTGCATGCCATCCTTCAAAATCAAATTCGGCTAATTTTGGATACCATTGTGCCATTGATAATTCAACACCTTCCGAATTATTTCGTCCTGAACGGCGGATTTGAATCGGAACCTGACCGTCAAAATCTAAGGTAAATGTGGTCTTTGAATTCGGCAAAATAGGTTTAGCCAATGTAACTTCTAAGATCGTTCCAACTGTTTTTGAGGCAGCTTCAACTCCATCTTGTTTGAAATTCGAAATCTTCAAATAACCAATTTCATTTGGTTTTAAGGTTTTAATACGGCTTTCATTGATATCTTTTCCGTCAACTTTAATTTTATTAACCATTCGTCGATCTGGATCTATGATAGATTGAATTCTCGCATCCATCTCGCTTCCTGGTTGAAAAGCATTATTGAACAAATGATAAAACACTTTTTTTAAGGTGTCAGGAGAATTATTGGTGTAAACCAATTCTTGCCTCCCTTTATATTGATAATTTTTAACATCCATGCTCACATCCATTTTATAATCAGCATGCTGTTGCCAATAAGTGGTTTTTTGTGCGGATACTTTTCCTATGCCGAAGGATAAAAGGGCGAATAATAGAATTTTTTTCATGTGAATTTGGATTTAAAAAGTGTTTTAAATTAAAATAAGCTTGCCGAAATCATTTAATTTCTGACAAGCTTATTTCTTTATTGGAGAAACATTAACGTCTTGCTTTTTTGCTTTTCGTTTTCTTAGACATTTTTTCAGCCATCATTAATGCACTATAGGCATTGACAATTTTACCTGATTTTGAAAGGGAACTAAAAGGACGAATATCTTCCGGGTTTCCTCCAAATACAACATCTGAATTTATTACAGTTCCAGAATCCATCAAAATGTGTTTCACTTGACTGGCAGTCAAATTAGGATAATAAGAACGAATTAAAGCCGCAACTCCAGCTACATTTGGCGAAGCCATTGAAGTGCCTTGTAAAAATTTATAAGTATTATTTGGGGTCGAAGCATAAATTTTTACACCAGGAGCAAATACATCCACATTGATTTTTCCAATATTGGAGAAATCCGCAACGATATTTTTCCCATACTCATAATTCAAAGCGCCAATAGTGATTAAATTATCTGCAAACTCTGTTTTTTTGTCATCAGAATCATTTGGGAAGTTATTTTCAACATCAATATCACTAGCGTCATTTCCGGCAGCATGAACGATTAAAACGTCATTTTTCTCAGCATATTTAATGGCATCATAAACCCATTCTTTGTGTGGTGAAAAACTTTTTCCAAAGCTACCATTGATAACTTTTGCACCATTATCAACTGCATAACGTATACCAAGTGCAATATCTTTATCATATTCATCTCCATCAGGTACTGCACGAATGGTCATAATTTCAACATTATTTGCAATTCCATCACCTCCTAATTTGTTGTTTCTAACCTGTGCCACAATTCCGGCCACGTGAGTTCCATGAAGAATCTCTTCTTTGTCTGGTCCCATTACATTGTTGTCACCGTACTTTGCATCTTTTATATCCTCAGGATTGTCTTTGAGTATTTTTCGGTAATCGGTTTTTAAATTATCACCACTTAACACTAATAGGTAGCCATCAAGTTCTTTCTTTATTTCTTTTTTCAAGTCATCAATCGGCATTCCGTAAGCAAGCATTTGTTGCATTATCGATTTACTTCTTTGAATTTCGGGTTTTGCTGAACTTATAGCTTCAACTTCTTCGACAGTATAATTTGGTTTCCCAAAATATTTCGTAAGTGTACTATCGGCTTTTGTGGTTCCAATTAATACTTGCTCAATTTGCACTTTACCTTTAGTAGCTTCCTCAATTTTACCGTCATTAAGGGCTTTTGCTTTCAAATAAGTAGCTTCGTCAACTATACTTTTATTTTTGATGATTCTTTCATACTCGAGATTTTCTTTAGTTATGTTTCCAAGAAAATTCCAGCCATGTATATCGTCGATATAACCGTTATTGTCATCATCAATTCCGTTGCCTGGAATTTCTTTTTTATTAGTCCAAAGCACTGATTTCAAATCTTCATGTTCAATATCAACTCCCGAATCTAAAATAGCAACTATGACTTTCTTTCCAATGTTATTCTTCAATATTTCCGAATAGGCTTTGTCAACGCTCATTCCTGGAATACTATCCTTAATTAAATCCAGATGGCTCCATCTTTGCAATTGAAGATCGCTAATTTTTCCTTTTTTGGCAACCGTTTTATCTGCGGTTTGGGCATTTACCGAAAAGGATACTGTCAAGGCTGCTATAACGGATAAGCAGGTTAATTTTATTAATTTCATAAGTGTGTTTATTATAATAATTTTAATGGTATGTCAAAAATACTTGACTAATGTTACAAATAGGATCTTTCTTAACTTTATTTTAGCAAGTTTTCAAAAGAGAACCGCTCTTTTAATCGAACCCCTTTTTCGGTATTTTCAACCGTAATGATTTCATTATGGGCATCATGCTCTAACACCAAATAATAATTATTATCTGCAGCAGCACTCATGAATTTTGCTTTTTCAGACATAGTTAAAAGTGGACGTGTGTCATAACCCATAACATAGGGAACAGGAACATGTCCGGCTGTTGCCAATAAATCAGCGCAAAAAACAAATGTTTTTCCTTGGTATTGAATGTGTGGAATCATTTGTTTTTCGGTATGTCCATCAACAAATAATATTCCAAAGCCTAATTCTGAATTAGCCAAGAAATCGCCTTCGGGTCTTTTGATAAAATTCAATTGACCACTTTCTTGAATTGGCATAATGTTTTCGGTCAAAAAAGAAGCTTTTTCCCTAGGATTAGGCTTTGTTGCCCATTGCCAATGATTGTCATTAGTCCAGTATTTCGCATTTTTGAACGCAAGTTCATAACCGGTTTTGTCCTTATTCCATTGTACACTTCCTCCACAATGGTCAAAGTGCAAATGCGTCATAAAAACATCGGTAATATCGTCACGATGAAAACCTATTTTAGCCAAAGATTGATCCATGGAATGCGTTCCCCAAAGAGAATAATAGCCAAAAAATTTATCGGATTGTTTGTTCCCCATTCCGGTATCAATCAATAGTAGTCGGTTTCCGTCCTCGATGAGTAAACAACGCGCTGCAATGTCAATAAGGTTATTCTCATCGGCCGGATTGGTTCGGTTCCAAATGGTTTTTGGAACAACACCAAACATTGCACCACCATCCAATTTAAAATTTCCGGTTTCTATTGGGTATAATTTCATTTCTGTAGTTGTGGTTTTGGATTTTGAATTAACGTTAAAACTGCAATTTAGGAAATTCAAATGGCTTGGCACAGCCTAAATAAACTTTTTCTATAGACGTATCAGTTATAAAAATGTTAGGATATGAGGCAAAAAGCGATAATTGTAATATCTTTGTCGTTAATTTAGACAAAATCAATATAACAATGATAAAAGTTTCTGATACTGCCAAAAAGAAAATCATCGACTTGATGAAAGATGATGGTTTTGATGCAACAATAGATTATGTTAGAGTAGGTGTAAAAAGCGGAGGCTGCTCTGGCTTGTCTTATGATTTAAAATTCGATAAAAATTTAGGGGAAAACGACAAAGTTTTCGAAGATAATGCTGTGAAAATAGCAGTAGAAAAAAAATCATTACTTTATTTAGCCGGAACAATTTTAGAATTTTCTGGAGGAATAAATGGAAAAGGATTTGTTTTTAATAATCCAAATGCCAGTAGAACATGCGGTTGTGGAGAGAGTTTTTCACTCTAATTAAATGTCGGAAGTCTTATAATCTAAGACAAAACTAAAACACTTACAATAGTTAGAAGTCGCAAAGTAAAAAAGTCCAATTTAACAATTGACCTTTATACTTATGACATTTCAACTTTAGAAAAAAAATATGAGTAAATACACAGAAGACGATTTAAAAATTGAACTCGAAACTAAAGAGTATGAATACGGATTTTACACTAATATAGAATCGGATACTTTTCCTATTGGTTTAAATGAGGATATAGTTCGTGCAATTTCTCTCCGAAAAGAAGAGCCACAATGGATGACCGATTGGCGCATTGAAGCTTATCGTGCCTGGGAACTAATGATAGAACCGGAGTGGGCAAATGTAAATTATACCAAACCTGATTTTCAAGCGATTTCCTATTATTCGGCTCCAAAAATTATAGATCCTAATAAATCATTAGACGATGTAGACCCTGAACTTTTAGAAATGTATAAAAAGTTAGGTATCTCAGTTGATGAACAAAAAATGATGAATAATGTAGCAATGGATATCGTGGTCGATTCGGTTTCGGTAGCGACAACTTTCAAAAAAACCTTAAACGAAAAAGGAATTATTTTTTGTTCGATTTCCGATGCCATTAAGGAACATCCTGAATTGGTTCGAAAATATCTTGGAACTATTGTTCCTCAAAAAGACAACTTTTATGCAGCATTAAATTCGGCTGTTTTCTCTGATGGTTCGTTCTGTTATATCCCAAAAGGCGTTCGTTGTCCAATGGAATTGTCAACCTATTTCCGTATCAATCAAGCTGGAACAGGTCAATTTGAAAGAACATTGCTAATTGCAGATGAAGGTAGTTATGTTTCCTACTTGGAAGGTTGTACAGCGCCAAGTCGCGATGAAAATCAATTGCATGCTGCTGTTGTTGAACTTATTGCTTTGGACGATGCCGAAATTAAATATTCAACTGTTCAAAACTGGTATCCTGGAAACAAGGAAGGAAAAGGCGGCGTTTTCAATTTTGTAACAAAAAGAGGATTGTGCGAGAAAAACGCGAAAATTTCTTGGACACAAGTCGAAACGGGTTCCGCAGTTACTTGGAAATATCCTTCTTGTATTTTGAAAGGGGATAACTCAGTTGGCGAATTTTATTCGATTGCCGTAACCACTAACTTTCAACAAGCCGATACGGGAACTAAGATGATTCATCTTGGAAAAAACACCAAATCGACTATTATTTCTAAAGGAATTTCTGCTGGAAAATCACACAATAGTTATAGAGGATTAGTAAGAATTGGTCCCAATGCCGATAATGCAAGGAACTTTTCGCAATGCGATTCCCTTTTAATGGGAAATAATTGTAGTGCAAATACCTTTCCTTACATCGAAAGTAAAAATCCATCAGCTAAAATAGAACACGAAGCTACAACTAGTAAAATTGGCGAAGACCAAGTTTTCTACTGCAACCAAAGAGGAATACCAACCGAGAAAGCAATTGCTTTAATAGTAAACGGTTTTAGTAAAGATGTTTTGAATAAATTGCCAATGGAATTTGCAGTTGAAGCACAGAAATTATTAGAAATTTCATTGGAAGGTTCGGTAGGATAATTTGAAAATGTGACAATTTGAAAATTTGTAGATGGAAGATAAAGAAAACGTAATAGTAACTTTGACTTTTAAGTTTGCTCTTGAAATAATAAAATATTGTGAGAGCTTACAGGAAAATAAAAAGTTTGTAATTGCAAATCAATTGTTAAAATCTGGAACTTCAGTTGGTGCAAATATAAGAGAAGCTCAAAATGCTGAAAGTAAAGCTGACTTTATCCATAAATTTAAAATTTCAGCTAAAGAAATTGAAGAAACAATTTATTGGTTAGAACTTTGTAAGTTTTCAGATAACTATCCAAATGCAGATGAATTAATAGATCAAGTGAATAACATTTCAAGAATAGTAAACAAAATAATAATCACATCAAAACAAAAATAATGTAAAAATTTGAAAATTAGATAATTTGAAAATGAATGGATTCGTTTTTAATTATCTCATTTCCAAATTTCTAAATTTCCAAATTAATTATGTTATCAATTAAAAATTTACACGCCTCCATTGGAGACAAAGAAATATTAAAAGGAATCAACCTTGAGGTAAAAGCAGGAGAAATCCACGCGATTATGGGGCCAAACGGTGCTGGAAAAAGTACACTTGCGTCCATTATTGCAGGAAATGAAAACTACGAAGTTACTAAAGGAGAGATTTCTTTAGACGGAGAGGATCTTTCGGGATTAGCTCCTGAGGAGAGAGCACATAAAGGGGTTTTCTTGTCTTTTCAATATCCTGTGGAAATTCCAGGGGTATCAGTGACTAACTTTGTAAGAGCAGCCCTCAACGAAACCCGTAAAGCAAATGGCCAAGAGGAAATGCCGGCTAACGAAATGCTAAAAGTACTTCGGGAGAAATCTCAATTATTAGAAATAGACAGAAAGTTTCTTTCTCGTTCCTTAAATGAAGGCTTTTCAGGTGGAGAGAAAAAACGGAATGAGATTTTTCAAATGGCGATGCTAGATCCTAAATTAGCCATTCTTGATGAGACGGATTCAGGACTCGACATTGATGCTTTACGTATTGTTGCCAATGGGGTAAACAAGCTAAAAAGCGACAAAAATGCTATCGTTGTCATTACACACTACCAAAGATTATTAGATTATATCGTTCCTGATTTTGTTCACGTACTTTACAATGGAAAAATTGTAAAATCGGGTGGAAAAGAACTAGCTCACGAGCTGGAAGAAAAAGGATACGACTGGATTAAACAAGAACAAGAAGCTTAAAAATTTGTTTAGAGTTTAAAGTTCAAAGTTAACATCAGATAACTTCGAACTTTTAAACCTTAAACTTTAAACAATAAATAAAATGGATTTAAAAGAAAAATTACTATCATCGTTTATGGCTTTTGAAGAGCGCATCGATGTTCATTCCGAACTTCATGACCTTAGAACTTTAGCCTTAAAAAACTTTGAAGATAAAGGGTTCCCGACCAAAAAAGACGAAGCTTGGAAATACACATCCTTAAATGCCATCTTAAAAAATGACTTTACTGTTTTTCCAAAACAAGATACTACGATTGAATATAACGAAGTAAGAAAATATTTCTTACATGAAATAGATACTTATAAAGTGGTTTTTATAGATGGAGTTTTTAACTCCTTTTTATCTTCTACAACCCACGATGGAATTGATGTTTGTTTAATGTCATCGGCATTAAATAAACCGAAGTATAAAATGGTTATTGACACTTATTTTAATGAAATAGCCAGTAAAGAAGAAAGTCTAACCTCTTTAAATACTGCTTTTGCTATTGAAGGTGCCTACATTAATATTCCAAAAAGTAAAGTAGCCGACAAACCTATCGAGATTATGTATTTCTCTACAGGAAATGAAGCGGCACTTTTGGTTCAGCCTAGAAACCTGGTTGTTGTTGGAGAAAATTCCCATGTTCAAATTATTGAGCGTCACCAAAGTTTAACCGAAAACCCTGTTTTAACGAATTCTGTTACGGAGATTTTTGCTCAAAAACGAGCCATTGTAGATTATTATAAAATTCAAAATGATAATCTTCAGGCTAATCTAATCGACAACACTTTTGTATCTCAAAAACAAGAAAGTCATGTTTCTGTGAATACTTTCTGTTTTGGTGGAAACCTGACTAGAAATAATTTAAATTTCTATCATTTAGGGGAAAGAATCGTTAGTACGCTAAACGGTATTACAATTATTGGCGAAAAGCAACACGTAGATCACTATACTTTGGTTCAACATTCTCAACCAAATTGTGAAAGTCATCAGGATTATAAAGGAATCTTTTCAGATAAATCTACCGGAGTTTTCAACGGAAAAATTTATGTTGAAAGAGAGGCTCAAAAAACAAATGCTTTCCAAAAAAGTAATAATATTTTATTGAGCGATAAAGCGACAATTAATGCAAAGCCACAACTAGAAATCTTTGCAGATGATGTAAAATGTTCTCATGGATGTACAATAGGACAATTAGATGAAACAGCGATGTTCTATATGCAATCACGAGGAATTCCAAAGAAAGAAGCCAAAGCATTATTGATGTATGCTTTTTCGAATGCTGTAATCGAAAGTATCAAAATACCGGAACTCAAACAACGAATCACCAAAATTATCGCTACTAAATTAGGAGTGAAAATGGGTTTTGATTTGTAGTATTAGTAATTAATTATAATTTTAAAAACCCGACAAGCTTAAACTTGTCGGGTTTTTTTATTTCTTCAAACTACCTAGAATTCCTTTTAGAAAGCCATTGAAATCAAATTCGGGATCTTCTTTTAAACCCATTCGCACAATGACCAAATCTAGTGATGGAATAATTGCAATCATTTGACCTTGGTATCCGCTGCAATAATACATGTCTTTTGGAACGTCGGGGAACTTTCCTCCGGCATTCAGCCAAAAATGAGCTCCATATTTACCTTCAGAAGTGTTTGTTGGAGTTGAGGTGTATTTCGCCCAACTTTCGTTGAACAATTGATCGCCATTCCAGTTTCCTTTGTGTAAATACAACAATCCAAATTTAGACCAATCTCTTGTTGTTGCCCATCCGTAAGAAGAGCCAACATAATTTCCGGCCATATCGGTTTCTATAATCATAGAATTCATACCTATTCTGTCAATTAATGCACTGTACCAGAAGTCTAAATATTCCTGATGCATTTTAAACTGCTTTCGCAAAATCCCAGAAAGTAAATTAGTTGTTCCCGAGGAATAATTCCAATGGGTATTTGGTTTAAAACCAGCTGGTTTTTCTAATTGTGTTCGGGACATATCTTGTACTTGAAAAAGCATTGTCGTGGCATCGCAAATTTTATCGTATTTTTCCTCCCATTCCAATCCGGAATTCATGTGCAATAAATCATTTGTACTGATGCCGGCACGTTCATCATTTTTCCATTCGGCTACTAGAGCCGGTTTATATATATCAAATTTTCCTTGTTTTTCTAGAATTCCAAATAGCGCACTTGTAATACTTTTTGTCATTGACCAGCCTAATATTTTGCTATTTTTATTGAAATTAGTATCATATTTTTCAGCAATGAGATGGTCTTTGTAAAGTACTAAAACGGAACGAGTCCTCTTATTTTTTTCACCTTTATTGTCAAATGCATTGGCTAAAGCCTTGTTTAATTTTGAATAATCTATAGTTGCGAAAACGCTGTCTTTAGGTTCATTATTACCATAAGGAAAAGGTAAATTATGGTTTAGTTTAGTTCTATGGGGAACTTCATACGGTTTACTAATATCAAAATCATCATCGATTAAAGTAGCACCCAAACCTTCTCGATAAATCGCTTTTCGCTCCTTCAATCCATAAACAGAAGCACTTGTCATTTTTTTGACTTCGTCAATTTTATTTTTTGCCAAATCAATGAGGTTGATATCATTGTCCCCTTTTTGAATAATTTCTAATGGACGCTTGTCGATAAAATGTCCCGAGGCAACACTTTTGGCCGAAAAGCCGGAAATTAAATCGAGTTTGGGATAATTAATAAATCCTAAGATTAGAATGGAGATAATAACGACTAGAGCAAGAAATTTCGAGATTTTTTTCATAGTAAAATGGTCTAATTGAAATCCTATTAGGTGTAAAAATAATCCAATTATTAACAAGTGTTTGGTGAAAAACGAAAGAAGTTTTATTACTTTTGTATTTAGAAAAATTCTAAATAAAGAAATGCTGGATATTAATAAAATTAGAGCTGATTTTCCAATTCTTTCTCAAAAAGTAAACGGAAAACCATTAGTGTATTTTGACAACGGTGCTACTTCGCAAAAACCACAAATTGTAATTGATGCAATAGCAAGTTATTATCAGGAAATCAATGCTAATATTCACCGCGGAGTTCATACTTTGAGTCAATTGGCAACCGATGCTTACGAGGCTTCTAGAGGGAAAATCCAAGATCATATTAATGCAAAATTTGCTCATGAAGTGCTATTTACTTCAGGAACCACTTTTGGCGTAAATCTAGTGAGTAATGGATTTGCATCCCTTTTAAAAACGGGTGATGAGGTTCTGGTTTCAGCATTAGAACATCACAGTAATATTGTCCCGTGGCAGTTTTTGTGTGAACGTACAGGGGCCACTTTGAAGGTCATTCCAATGAATGAAACTGGTGAGCTAATTATGGAAAAATACGATAAATTGCTTTCTGAAAAAACTAAAATTGTTGCAGTAAACCATATTTCAAATGCTTTAGGAACAATCAATCCTATAAAATACATGATTGATAAAGCACACAAATTTGGTGCTGCTATTTTAATTGACGGTGCTCAAGCAGTTCCTCATTTAAAACCAGATGTTCAGGAATTAGATTGTGATTTCTACGTTTTTTCAGGCCATAAAATGTGTGGACCTACTGGAACAGGAATTTTATATGGAAAGGAAAGCTGGTTGAACAAATTACCGCCTTATCAAGGTGGAGGCGAAATGATAAAAGAAGTAAGTTTCGAAAAAACAACTTATGCTGAATTGCCTCATAAATTTGAAGCGGGAACTCCAAATATTTCTGGAGGAATAGCTCTTGGAACGGCAGTTGATTATATGAATGCTGTTGGATTTGACAATATCCAACAACAAGAAATGGAATTGCTTCATTACGGAACCCAAGAACTTTTGAAAATAGAAGGACTTCGAATTTATGGAACTTCCAAAGAAAAAACAGCCGTAATTTCGTTTACTATCAACGGTATTCATCCATATGATATTGGAACCATAATAGATAAATTAGGAATTGCTGTAAGAACTGGTCACCATTGCGCTCAGCCGATTATGAGCTTTTATAATATTCCGGGAACCATTAGAGCTTCTTTTGCTTTTTATAATACTAAAGAAGAAATTGATCTTATGGTTGAAGCTGTAAAAAGAGCAAAAACAATGCTGTCTTAAATATTAGAAATCATGAGAATACTGGCTTTATACCTATTTACTATTTTATTAGGAAACAATTGCAACGGTCAGGATAAGTTGGATATTAATAATGCGATAATTGAATATGTTGCCAATAGCAGAGGTTTTTATCAAAAAATTCAGATACAAAACCATATGATTCTTATTTCTAAAGATAGAAGTAAAGATGCGATAGTGGTTAAAAATACAATTTCAGAATCGGATTGGAATGAAATTAAAGGGTTTTTTGAAAATTTGGAATTAGAGAGTCTGGTCCATGCCAAAGCCCCAACAGATAAGCGATTTTATGATGGTGCAGCAATTGCTAGTTTGAAAATTACTTACAAAGGGATAACCTATGAATCAACCGAATTTGATCATGGATTTCCACCAGAATCAATTTCGAAATTCGTAAATAAAATAAATTCATTAACAAAGGATAAAAAACAATTGAAATAAATTCAGTACCAATGAAAATAAAAGATATACAGGAGGAAATAGTAGACGAATTTTCCATGTTTGACGATTGGATGGAACGCTATGAATATATCATTCAATTGGGTAAAAGTCTTCCGTTAATAAAAGAAGAATCCAAAGTAGAAAGCAATTTAATCAAAGGTTGTCAGTCGAAAGTATGGTTGCAAGGCGAGCAAAATGAGGACAAAATAGTTTTTACAGCCGATAGCGACGCTATTTTGACAAAAGGAATAATAGCGATATTAATACGTACTTTTTCCAATCAGAAAGCGACAGATATCTTAGAAGCAGATATGGATTTTATTGACAAAATTGGATTAAAAGAACATCTTTCGCCTACAAGAGCGAACGGATTAGTATCAATGATTAAGAATATTAAAATGTATGCCTTGGCATTCAACTCACAAAATTAAAAAATATGGAGCCAGTAATAGACACTCACTTCCTAGGAGAAGAAATTGTAAAAAAATTAAAAACCATCTATGATCCAGAAATCCCAGTTGATATCTATGAATTGGGATTGATATATGACGTAATGGTTAATACCGATTTTGAGGTAAAAATCTTAATGACTTTAACTTCTCCAAACTGCCCAGTAGCCGAAAGTTTGCCTCGTGAAGTGGAAGAAAAAATTAACGGAATTGATAATGTAAAAGATACAGAGGTAGAAATCACGTTTGATCCGCCTTGGAGTAAAGATTTAATGAGCGAAGAAGCCAAATTAGAATTGGGAATGCTTTAAATATCTACTTGAGGTTTAAAGTTTAAGGTTGAATAACTTTAAACTTTAAACTTTTTAAATTTTAAGAAATGGAAGAGATCATAAATAAAGTGGCCAATAGTGTTTTGGAAGTTTTCGATCTTGAAGATTATTATCCAAAAGGAATTCGCACTCAAATTGATATTTCGCAGTGGATGTTAGAAGGATTTTTGTTGAAAGAAAAAGACTTTCGAGACTATCTCAATAAGGAAGATTGGACGCAATATCAGGATCAATACGTTGCAGTTAATTGCAGCACAGAAGCTATTGTTCCAGCCTGGGCTTCAGTTTTAGTAACTTTGCATTTGGCACCATTTGCCAAAAAAGTGGTAAACGGAACCCTTGAAGATTTAGACACTGCCTTATATCAGGAGATTTTACCTACAATTGATTTTGCTGTTTATAAAGATAAGCCTGTAATTATTAAAGGCTGTTCGAAAAAACCAGTTCCAATGAGTGCTTATGTTTTAGCGGCACAAAAACTGCAACCTTTTGCTAGAAGCATTATGTATGGAGAAGCTTGCTCGGCAGTTCCTTTGTATAAAGCGCCAAAAAAATAATCTATAGTAGCACTATAAACATTTGATTTTCAACATTTTTAGTATCTTTATGTTGTTAACATAATAAACATAAAAATGAAAAACAGCTTATTTTCACTCGTGTTCTTAGTTACAAATTGCCTCACACATGGACAAAACACAGAAAAAAACAACTTAATTAGTTCAGATTCCGCTACGGGCCAAGATTCTATTATTAGCCCGTGGAAAGCAAAAGGAAATATTTCCTTACTTTTTAACCAATCCAATTTTAACAATTGGCTGGCAGGAGGCGAAAACAATCTCTCCGGTAATTTAGGAATCAATTATGACTTTAATTACAAAAAGGAGGATTGGACCTGGGACAATAAAATTTTAGCCTCCTATGGCCTCCTACAAACTAAAAACGCCACATTCGAAAAGAAAACAGATGATAGATTTGAATTAAATTCTATCATAGGGAAACTAGCTACTGGTGAATGGAGCTATTCCTTTTTTTTAAATTTGAGAACCCAGTTTACTCAAGGATATATTTACGGTAAAGATACTAACGGAGCCGAAATCAGAACTAAGAATACAAACCTATTTTCACCAGGATATCTAACTTTTGGACCCGGTATGTTTTGGAAAAAAAGCGAGAAATTTAAATGGAATATATCTCCGTTAACTTCAAAAATTACTTTCGTAGACAAGTTGTATACCTCAAAAATAGGATATATTGATGGGAGTTATTTTGGAGTTGACTCAAACAAATCGATGCGGTATGAAATGGGATTTTACACTTCAGTATATTACAAATTAAATTTAATGACCAATGTTTCTGCAGAAAATACTTTAAATTTGTATTCCAATTATTTAGAAAATTTTCAAAATGTCGATATTGATTATTCCCTTGCAATTGTATTGAGAATTAACCGATATTTATCAACAAATGTTTCTGTTCAAGCTATTTATGATGACAATGCTTTCAAAGGATTTCAGACTAGAGAAGTGTTTGGTTTGGGAATAAATTATGGTTTCTAAAAATAAAGACCTCTGAGGTTTCCAAAGGTCTTAAATGGTATACAATAAAGATTATTCCTTCTCAACAGCATCCTTATAATCAGGATACAAAAATTGATTATAAGGGAATCGTGTAATATGAATTTGTCGTACTGCTTCATAAACACGCTCCTTAAATTCTTCTATGTTTTCTTTATTGATAGCCGAAATAAACAAGGCGTTTTTCTCTCCTACATCTGCCATCCAAGTTGATTTCCATTCTTCAAGAGTGTAATGTCTTTTGGTTTTTTCAGTAATCAAATCATCTTCATCAATCGTAAGATGTTTGTAGGCATCAATTTTATTAAAAACCATAATTACAGGTTTGTCATTGCATTTTATGTCCAATAAAGTCTGATTTACAGATGCGATATGATCTTCAAAATCAGGATGAGAAATATCAACAACATGCAATAATAAATCGGCTTCCCTAACTTCATCTAAAGTACTTTTGAAAGAATCGACCAATTGTGTTGGTAGCTTTCTGATAAAACCAACAGTATCTGAGAGAAGAAAAGGCAAGTTTTTGATAACAACTTTTCGAACAGTGGTGTCCAGAGTAGCAAACAATTTATTTTCGACAAAGACTTCACTTTTACTAATAACATTCATCAAAGTCGATTTCCCAACATTGGTATATCCAACCAAAGCAACGCGAACCATAGCGCCTCGATTACCTCTTTGAACAGACATTTGTTTGTCGATAATTTTAATTTTATCTTTCAACAAAGCGATTCTGTCCCGAACGATTCGTCTATCCGTTTCAATTTCTGTTTCACCAGGACCACGCATTCCAATTCCTCCTTTTTGACGTTCCAAATGCGTCCACATACCGGCTAAACGAGGAAGTAAATAGATACACTGCGCTAATTCGACCTGAGTTCTAGCATAGGAAGATTCGGCCCTTTGGGCAAAAATATCCAATATCAGATTGGTTCGGTCAAGGACTTTACAGTCTAATATTTTAGTAATATTTTTTTGTTGTGAAGGCGATAATTCATCATCAAATATTACGGTGGAAATTTCATTTTCTTTTACATATAAATTAATTTCTTCCATTTTTCCTGTTCCTAAAAAAGTTTTAGGATTGGGACGTTCCATTTTTTGAGAGAATCTTTTGATGACTTCACCACCTGCGGTAAAAGTCAAAAATTCTAATTCATCCAAGTATTCTTTTAGTTTTTCTTCGTCTTGCTTTTGAGTTACAATTCCAACAATAACTGTTTTTTCAAATTTTATAGTTTCTTTCTCTAACATATTTTAATAATCTTATACAAATTTAATGATTTGGCACTCATTAAAGTATAATTGTAATTTAAAATTGGGAGAATAAGCTGTTTTTATTTTGTTAAATAGCTTAAAACAATAGATTTCATCCTAAAATAACGTGACCAAATCCAGATAATCTAGTTTACTATACTAAATTCGAGCGAGTTTAATTTACGGATATATCATCCAATTGAAAAGTCGTAGTTATTTTGGGTGTTCCTGAATATTGGAACACAAAGAATCCATTTCCGGTTAAATTAATTGGAATCGAATAGACTCCAGCATTCGTAAAGGAACTGTCAGAGTAACCTATTGTTGGGTAAACTAAATTAAAATAAAGACTAATATCTACAAATAAAGCTAAGTTTATTGGGCCGTTTGCAGCGTAATTTTCTTCTTTAACATAATATACTTTTAATACTTCTCCGGTATTGTATCTAATTTCTTTTTTAAAAGTAAAAGTGTTTGCTGATGTAAAATTCACTGGAACTATAAAATAAGTTTTTGCCGTTATTCCTCCACTTCCAAAGGAACTCATTTCTATATATTTATTGCCACTGCCTTCGGGATATTGAAGTACTTTCCAATACCTGTTTCCTGCAGTTTGATCATTTATATATTTGTTGAAAATAGTTTCTGAAACTTTATAATTAGTAAAATTTTCTGTAAATAGGCCTCTAAATTGCATATCGGTTCCGCCCAGCGGGTTGTGAATAAACGTTCTCGATTCTGTTAATTTTATATCAGTTTCATCACGAACCAGAAATTGGAAGTCATTTGCATATTTTGTCATTATGCCTCTGATTTTTCCACTTCCAGAAGACACCATTTTTTTAGAAAATGGAGCGAAACTACTGACCCTGAAAAAATGACTTGTTCCTCCTAATGTACTTATAATGCTATGATTTGTTGCTCCACCACCGGAATCGATATCAAAATAAGTTCGGTTTAAAGATTCATCTAAAAATTGTACATTTTCGATTTCGATTAAGGTGTTTAAACTTTCATTATTTGCCGCTTCCGATAAACTAACCGTTTTCATAAATGTATTTTCATCTAATAAAGTTGCTGATGCGAATATATAATTGGACCATTCATTTTCAGATATTCGACCAATTTTCCCATCATATAGGGCTCCAATTTTTAGAGAACCATCAACAATTGCAGTATATAATCCTTTAAGTTTTATAAACGTTTTTCTCCCAGGGACAAATCCTTTTGCAAAAGATTTGAAATTAGCGGTGATGCTAAAACCTATTGGTGCTGAATCGTCCGAAGGAACGGTTTGGAGTGATATTGAATTGTAAAAATTACTTTCCTTGTCATTAGAAGTCACATAGGCTTCTATGATGTCATCAACTTCATATAATTTTGGAATGGAGGAACTTTGGCTTATAATTCCATCTATTGTTTGGGTAGGTTTTAATTCATAGGTGGTCAAAATAGTTTTTGGAGTCTCATAAACATCACTATTGACACAACTAGAAAGGAATTCGGTTGAAACTAGCAATATAAAAAACAATATAAATAGATTTGACTTCATGATTTCCCTTTTAATTTACAATTCTAATGTTGTCTAATTGATAGGTTCCGTTTAATGCAGCACTGGTTCCAGAACCCGAAACCTTAAAAGCGATATTTATATTTCCGGTATAATTTGATAAATCAACTTCCGAATTAACATATTCAAAATTAGAATCATAATTTAAGATAGGATGTTTGAAAGCCAACGGAATCCAGCTAGCGGATAAAACTGTAGCAGAATTCCCGTCAAAATTTGAAGCGATTAATACCGTTATAGAATTTTCAGAACTGCTAACATAGGCTTGAGCGATTTGAAATAGTAATTTGCAAGCTTTGTTATTATCTAATTTAATTGAAGGTGAAATTAACCAGCCAATATTTGAGGCTTCGCCAGATTGATAGGAAGTGAATTCAGCATAAGCATTTCCGCTATAAGCAGCTTCGGTCCAGTTTTTTGTTCCAGCTTCGGCAAATAGAATCCATCCATTATCAGCTAAAGTGTTTGCAGAAGCAGAATAGGAGAAATCCTCCGAAAAAATCAGAGGTTTTAATGTTGGTACCAATATAGCAGTGTCCTTTGAACAGCTTACTAGAAAAGTTAGAACGGCTATTAGTAATAAAATTGTTTTAAAAGGTATTGATATCATATAATCGCTTTTAAAAGTTAATATATAAATTCATGAAATAGCTTCTTCCATAGCCATAAAAAAATTTAGGGGCAAAAGCGGGTGTTCCGCTTGAAACATCTTGATTTAGTTCTCTAAAATTGGAGTTTCGGGCTTGTTCAAAACCACCCGTTTTATAGCTTACACCTAATAGATTGTTTAAGCTTGCAAAAAAGCCAATGGTTTTCCCGTTAAATCGCCAAGACTTACCTCCAGTTAAATTTAGCAATGTGAAAGCATCGAATTTTTCTTGGCGCAACAATTCTCTCGCTCGGGCTTCTGTAGCTTCGGCAAATGGAAGCCCTAAATTATAAGGGTCATTTGGGTTTTCGTAAAACCGAGAGGTTCTTGTAATTGGTGCAATGGCGATATAATTATTGGCTAAATAATTAAAATTGGTTCCCAACCACCAAAATTTTGGATCTCTATATTCTATACCAATTGATGCTGCCTGTTGGGGCGTGCCGGCTAACTTATAATTTTTAAGTTTCGCTTCTCCATAATCTAAAACCGGATATAGGTTTGTTTCCGAGGCATTAACATCACTACTAATAGAAACATTTGGATTGTTGACGTAAATAAATTCACCAAAACCAACAGATAAAAGGGCTTTCAAACTAGCGTTTATTGAGTATTCAAATCCAAATTCAGTACCAATGTTTCGTGTGTTGATATTTGAAACGGTCTCTGATACAAATGAATTGCTTTCATCTTTAGAAGTTGTTGGATTATCGATGCCTACGCCATCTCCAAAAAAGAAGCTTGTTTCTGTTGTATTTTGAATTTTAGAAAAATAGGCAGTTAATCGAATTTTGAATTTTGGACTGTTTATAATATAACTTGCGTCTAAATTGGAGATTTTTTCATTGTCTAGATTTTTAATGATATTGTTATTCATACGGGAATTTGGAAATGTATTTCTCAATGACGGAGCCTGAGTCATATAAACACTGTTAAAAGTCACAAAATTTCTACCAGATATCTTGAAGGTAATACCTCCTTTGAAACCAAAATTCTCAAAATGTTTTTGCTCGCTTTTGCCATAGGAATTAGAAGGATAGTATCCATTTTTATACAAACCTTCTCTTTGATATTGTGTTCTGTTAAAGGACTGCGCTAAATAGAAATCAATTCTATTATAAGTGAATTTAAATTGTGTAAAAGCATCAATAGTTTTGGCAAATAAATTAAAATCATACCCATATTTTTCGCCCTTTTTCACTTGTCGATCTGGCTTGTTAATGTCTGATTGCTGTTGCGAATAACTGGGTCCAAAAGCATCAATATCATTAAAATAATTCCCACCCAAAAGATCCAAAACCTTTTGGAAATTTTCAGATTTCAAGTTTCTAAAACTTCCGCCGGCATTAAACGTTATGTTATCTGCTATTTGAGAATTAACCACCATGTTGGCACTCATTAATTGATCGTCCGTTCGGTCTTCATATAAAATATATTTACTTTCTCCACTACTATTCGCAACCCTCAAATTGTTCCAGTCGATTTGTTTATTTGTCAGAAATTTTGCAATAGTAGCCTGATACATATTGGTTTCATTATTCCCGATGTAAGTATTATAATCGTCATATTGGGAAGTGTAATATGATGGCAAGTTTTTATAATAGGAGGGATCGGGACTATCAACGCCAGAATAATCGATGCGGCTATTGCCAATGGTGCCCAACTGATAAGCAAGATTTGTAGTAAGATTGGTTTTCGGACCAATTTTCCAATAATGACTTAGTATTAATACAGGTTCTTCGACCTTTTTATCTCTTGAATTTCTTTTTCGGTCACTATCCCAACCCCAATAGGAATTGTATTTTATTCCGCCACCTAAACGATTGACTTCATCTGTGTTTGGTGAATTTTTACCCCTGCTATTTTGTGCATAAATAACAGTAAGATTGACAGAATGGTTTTCATTTAATTTTTTTTCAACACTAGCAAATACCGAGTTAGCACTATAATCGGTTCCGTCAAAATAACCTTCTACGGCCCACCTTCTGCTGGCTGAAATAACATAAGCCCAACCTCCTGTATTCATGGCAGAAGCCGATGTCGCCATGGTTCTCCAATTATAATTAGTGTTGGTGTTCGAAAAGGAAATCCGAGTTCCAGATCTATAAATGGAGGCTCTTGTGTTAATTTCTTGTGTTCCCAAAATCCCGCCAAAAGTATAATCAGAGGGTGCCGAACCACTTGTGAATTCTTGATTTCTAGTGGCATCATTAAGACCACCCCAATTTCCCCATTGGGGCCGACCATCATATATTTTGTTCATCACAATTCCATTAATCATCGTTGTCCCATAAGCATTATCTAAGCCTCTGATTCTAAAACGGGCCTGTCCCCAATTGAAGGCAGCCGATTGCTGAAAAGCATCCCGCGTTGATTGCAATAAACCAGCGGTATTTTCAGAGCCGCTGTTGTCATCACTCAAATCATTTTCGGTTAGCGTAATTAAACTTAATTGTTGTTCTTCGGTAAGGTCAATTTCTAAAGTGATAAGACCTAAATCTAGAATTTGACCTTTTTTAATTTCGATTTGTATGATTACTTCTTTGAATCCTTGGCTTTTTATAAAAAGTATTCTTTTTCCAAGTGGAACATCTTCAATCGAAAAAAAACCCTCTAAATCAGTTAGTTGCGTCAAGTAGGTGTTTTGTAAACTAACAATGGCGTTTTGTATCGGATTTTGAGTTTTCGAATCAATTATCCTCCCAGATATAATAGGACTTGCTTGACCAAAGACAGAAAAAACCTGAATTGCGAATAACATAATAATTATAATATTTTTCATATAATTATATAAGATTAATCTGTCTTTTTATTAAAAAAATAGGAATTTTCTAACTAAAGTAAATGTACAAGAATAAATAACACCAAATACTTTTACTTTTGTATTTGTTTAAACCCTGTAAATCAGACTTATGAAAACGAAAATATATGGTTTGATTTTGTTGATTATTATCGTTTTTAAAGTCGAATCTCAATCCAAAAGATTTACACTTCACACCATTGCCTTTTATAATTTTGAAAATTTATTTGATACCATTAACGATCCCAATAATGATGAAGAATGGACTCCAAACGGTATACAAAATTGGACCTCAAAAAAATACCATCAAAAAATTCATAATCTAGCTCGAGTTATTGCCGAAATTGGAACTGCTGAAAATCCGAATCCACCAACACTAATGGGAGGTTCCGAAATTGAAAACAGAGGGGTTTTAGAAGACTTAATCAAGGAGCCCATATTAATTAAGAGTGATTATGGCATTGTCCATTTTGATTCTCCGGACCGAAGAGGAATTGAAGTGGCTTTACTATATCAAAAAAAACATTTCCAACCCACAAATTATATAAATATCCCATTGTTGATTTACTATAAATCGGTCACTGAAAAAACGATAGATAATAAAGAAACCGAAGAAGACAAAACAGATACCGATAAATTAGAAGTCGGAAAAGGCTATCGCATTTATACAAGAGATATTTTATTAGTTACTGGTTTTCTTGACGGTGAAGAATTAAATATTATTGTTAATCATTGGCCTTCGCGTTCGGGAGGCGAAAAAAAAAGCAGCCTTTTTAGGGAAGAAGCAGGAAGACTTGTTCGAAAAATCATGGATTCTGTTTATAGAAAAAATCCAGAAGCCAAAATTATTACCATGGGCGATTTAAATGACGGGGCTTACAATAAAAGCGTCAAGGAAGGCATTGGCGCTAAAGCTAAAAAATTAGAAGTTCCCCAATTTGGCGTCTACAATCCTTTTGAAGAAATGGCCAAAAAAGGAAATGCATCCCTATTTTATAGAGATGCTGGCGATATTTTTGATCAAATTATGGTTTCAGAAACCCTTATCCAAAAGGAGTATTTCTCCTTTAAATATTGGAAAGCGGGTATTTATAACAAACCATTTATGATTCAAACTTCCGGCCAGTACAAAGGATATCCATTACGGCATTCGGCTCTTGAGGTAGGTTTTAGCGATCATTTTCCGGTTTATATCTATTTAATTAAAGAAGTCAATTAAGAAAATATTGGTTCTAAGTCATCTAAAAAATGACTAATTTTATACTTTTAAAACAACTAATATGTCAATAGCACCGCCTTTCAACCTTAATAAATGGATTGAGGAAAACCGTCATCTCCTTAAACCGCCAGTGGGCAACAAGAATATTTACATCGAATCTCAGGATTATATCGTCATGATTGTTGCCGGTCCCAATGCTCGAAAAGATTATCATTATAATGAAACCGAAGAGTTATTCTATCAATTAGAAGGATCCATAAAAGTAATTATTCAGGAAGAGGGCCAGCGCAAAGAAATGTTGCTAAATGCCGGTGATATGTATTTGCATCCCGCAAAAATCCCACATTCTCCAGTACGATCCGAAGGTTCCATTGGCTTAGTAATCGAAAGAAAAAGAGCTGGAAAAGGTTTTACCGATGGCCTACTTTGGCATTGTGAAAATTGCAATCACAAATTACACGAGGTATATTTTGAATTAAATGACATTGAAAAAGATTTTCTACCTCATTTTCAGCATTTTTATAATTCAACAACCTTAAGAACCTGCGACAATTGCGGTTCAATTATGGAATCAGATCCTAGATTTATTTCAAAATAATAAAATTCTAAACCGAATAATTAGAATCAGGAGTTAATCCCGCTATTCGTTTTATCCCCGCTAAAAAGCGGTGGATACCGCTTCTATCGGGGCTAAACAATCAATGAAAACCACTGCTTTGGTGATTTGAATTTTTATTTGTTTAATTCCTAATTTTACTTTCCGAGAAATGCATTGGTTAAATAAATGGTATAGCGTCATTATTCCATGTTTAAATCTTAACTTCGTATTAGAACTAAATAATTATAAGTAAATAACAGCAAAAAACTAAAATATGGCAACAATTGCAGACCAATTTGGAATGACGGAAGCACTAGCACAGCTCGGTGTAAAAGCCATAAATGAAGGAACATCCACAGGAATTAATCATTTTTCTAATGGTGAAATCCTCGAAAGTTATTCGCCAGTAGACGGCCAATTAATCGCTTCGGTAAAAACTACTTCTCCTGAAGATTACGAAATAGTAATGCAAACTGCCACAGAAGCTTTTAAAACCTTCCGATTAATGCCAGCGCCACAAAGAGGTGAAATTGTGCGCCAATTTGGTGAAAAATTGCGAAAAAATAAAGAAGCACTGGGGAAATTGGTTTCTTATGAAATGGGAAAATCTTTGCAAGAAGGCTATGGTGAAGTGCAGGAAATGATTGATATCTGTGATTTTGCTGTTGGACTTTCTCGACAATTGCATGGATTAACTATGCATTCCGAACGTCCGGGTCACCGAATGTATGAACAATATCATTCTTTGGGTGTAATCGGAATCATTTCAGCTTTTAATTTCCCAGTGGCTGTTTGGGCCTGGAATACAGCACTAGCTTGGATTAGTGGTGATGTTTGCGTTTGGAAACCATCCGAGAAAACACCACTTTGCGGAATTGCTTGTCAAAATATTATTGCCGAAGTTATTAAAGAAAATAAGCTGCCCGAAGGGATTTCCTGTCTTATTAATGGGGATTATAAAGTGGGTGAATTGATGAGCAATGACAAACGAATTCCACTAATTTCGGCAACAGGATCTATCCGAATGGGGAAAATCGTCGCTCAAGCTGTCGCTTCTCGATTAGGAAAATCCTTATTGGAATTAGGCGGAAACAACGCCATCATTGTTACTCCCGATGCCGATATTAAAATGACGGTTATTGGTGCTGTTTTTGGTGCAGTTGGAACCGCTGGACAACGTTGTACTTCAACCCGTCGCTTGATTATTCATGAAAGTATTTATGATAAAGTGAAAGATGCAATTGTATCGGCCTATAAACAATTACGTATTGGAAATCCATTGGATCAATATAATCATGTTGGTCCGCTAATTGACAAGCAAGCGGTCGAAATGTATACTAAAGCACTCGAAAAAGTAGTTGCCGAAGGAGGAACAATGCTTATAGATGGCGGCCTGCTTTCAGGCCAAGGTTTTGAAAGCGGTTGTTACGTAAAACCGGCAATAGCCGAAGCCAAGAATTCATTCGAAATTGTACAACATGAAACCTTTGCTCCCATTTTATATTTCTTGAAATATTCAGGAACGGTAGAAAATGCAATTGAAATTCAAAATGGCGTGGTTCAAGGATTATCCTCTGCAATTATGACCAATAATTTGCGGGAAGCCGAGCTTTTCTTATCTGTTGTAGGTTCAGATTGTGGAATAGCAAATGTAAATATCGGAACTTCAGGTGCTGAAATCGGTGGTGCTTTTGGTGGTGAAAAAGAAACTGGTGGCGGAAGAGAATCAGGATCAGATGCCTGGAAAATCTACATGAGAAGACAAACGAATACCATCAATTATACAACAAGTCTGCCATTGGCACAAGGCATAAAATTTGAATTGGAATAAAAGAATGATACTAAAGTCTAAAAAAGCGGTTCCAACGAGCCGCTTTTTTATTTAAAAAAATTCAGAATTTCTAATTTCTTCCTTTTTCGTTCGGATATAGATTATTTAGAGGTTCACTCTGCCAATATTCTTTGGTGTCAATATCTAAAACAGTCAAAACACCTTTGAAAGCAGCACCTGTATCTACATTCCAAATACTTTCTATTTGAACAGGATCTGTTGTTCCGATTCGAGTAACCGGAGTATGACCAATATAAATTTCTTTATACAAAGTGAAGCGCTTAGGATATAAAGCATCGCCCATTTTAATGTTTTTATCTAAAGCCAAAGCGGTTTCCCATAAGGTTCGGTCCCAAGAAAATAGTTTAGGAAAATATTCTGCTTTTACGCCATTCATATTTGTAAATCCAGCATGTACAAACAACCGACGGTCTTCATCTAAGTAATAATCTTCTAGGGATTTTAGGAATTCAATATGCTTTAGCTTTGTTTCATGCGAAACCGATTCATAAGCAGAAACCGTTGCTTCACCCCCATGATTAAACCATAATAAATTATCCTTGCTTTCATCGAGCCATTCCAACAACAAATCGTCGTGATTTCCTCTAATGAAAACGCAGTTTTGCTGCTGCTTCAAATGAATTAAATGATCTAAAACCTGTGGTGATTGGCTCCAGCCGTCAACATAATCACCTAAAAAAATTAAATTATCTTCGGTCGTAACCTCGGCTCTTTCAAGAACTTGGTGCAAAGCACGCAAACCTCCGTGAATATCGCCTATAACGAGTGTTCTCATTCTAGTTGCTATTTAATAGTATTATTGAATATCGTATTTCATCTTTCTCAAAACTCTCAAGGCTTCTTTAAAAGATAAATAAACGGGCGTAAATGGTTTTAAAAGTAGTTTGGCATCAATCAATTTTTGTTTGGCATCTTCAAAGCCGTTGAGGTAGCAAACCATTAGTGTGGAAGGTAAATTTTCTAAATCTTTAAATTCTCTTTCAGTTAGTGAAATACTTTTTTGCAATTTATCAATTAGGAATAAATTAGAATTATAAATATGAAATAACATCTTCTTATTGTATTCTGGTGGTTGAAAAAGCATCTCACGATCAATTTTATAGTAGCCATTTTCATAAAAATGAATAGTCTGCTTTTCTAAAGGATAATAAGAGGTTTTGTCATTCAATCCCAATGGAATATATTCGATAATTGTAAAAGAATCTTCGTCAAAGCTAATGCTTACTTCATCTTGAGCCGAATAAAATAATTTAATTTGTTCGTTGATGAGTTCAATATCCACTCGCGATAAGAATGTATTCTCGTGTACTTTCTTCGCAATTCCGGCCCAGCAAATTACAAATAGTTCTTTGAAAACTTTATATTTTGGGGACATATCCTTGTGACGAAAATTCATAAAATCGATCACACCATCTAAGGTATATTCAATATTACTTCTGGAATTATTTTCAATGTCAATGACGGTTCCAGTATTTTGATAATTTTTTTCCACTTCTTCATCAATTGGAACTGTATTACTTCCACGCCTAATAAAAACACTTTGTGAAGCAATGGTATGAATTCCTTTTTTGAAATAAGAGGTTCTATTTTTGGGTTTAATGGTTACTAATCCGATGACTTTGTCTTTTGGTAAATTGGGGAAAGGCACATTTTCATATTGAATTTTTGGCGGGTTCTCCAAATAAGCATTTACCAAGTTCTGTATCCGACTGTCATCAAAAAAATCATCACCTACAATTTCGTTATCCTGATCTTCAACACCCACTACAATGTAGGAATTATTGGCAGGATTGGAGTTCGACAAAGCACAAATGTGTTTCAAAAACTTGGCTTTCCCTTCCCGAGTGTGCAAATTTAACTGACGTTTTTTATCATAAAAACTGCTCTCATCGTGATGAGCCAGTAAGTTTTTAATTAAAAGACGTTTGTTAATCATTGCATTTAAATCGTTTTATTCACTAATGTGGCTGATGCCTGTGCAGTGGGCATCACGACTAAATCGGCAATATTTACATGATAAGGTCTTGAAATAACAAAGTGAATGACATCTGCAATATCGGCTGCTTGTAATGGATCAAGTCCTTGATACACTTTGGCTGCTTTTTCGGAATCTCCTTTAAAACGAACTTCACTAAATTCGGTTTCCACCATTCCCGGATGAATCGCTCCTACACGAATTCCATATGGATTTAAATCCATGCGCATGGCTTTATTTAGAGCATCAACAGCGTGTTTTGTTGCGCAATATACATTTCCGTTTACATAAACTTCCTTTCCAGCAGTGGAACCAATATTAATAATATGACCTGATTTTCTCAAGATCATTTGTGGGATAATTGCTTTTGAAACATATAATAGTCCTTTGACATTGATGTCTATCATGGCGTCCCAATCGTCTAAATTTCCGTTTTGGATGGGATCCAAACCATGTGCATTTCCAGCATTATTAATTAAAACATCGATTGTAGAAAAGGCTTTTGGAAGTGATGCAATTTGTTCAAAAACCTCTTTTTTATCTCTTACATCAAACAATAAAGTGTGTACTTCTGTAAATTCCGAGAGTTCTTTTTCAACTTCAATTAATCGGTCTTCCCGTCTTCCGCAAAGGATAATTTTATAATTATTTTTTGCTAATAATGTGGCAGTGGCTCTTCCGATTCCACTTGTTGCGCCGGTAATTAAGGCTGTTTTTATCATTTTATCATTTTCTGAAATTTATAATTGGTGGTATTTAATCAGTTTACGTTTAATACCACAAAGCGCTGCTTCTTTTTTTGGCACAGATTCACAGATTAAAAAATAATTTGAAAATCTGTGGCTATTATTTCGGTACTACATCTGAGGCTCTGCCCTGAGTTAATTCATTAATTATTTAGGCAACGTTTTTTCCTTGGCTTTGTTCCCATAAAGCAAACCAATCTTGTAATTCTATTTCAACATCTTGGGCCTTCGTTAAATTAGCGATTCGGTTTTTATCAGTCGTTCCAAAAACAGGAAGAATTCCAGCGGGATGTTTCAAAATCCAGGCTAAAAGTAAAACATCAACAGATACATTATATTTTATCGAAAGTAGATCTGCTATTTTTTTGATACGAATGGATTGCTCATTATCCCCCGAAAACAGTGAACCTAAAGGATTCCATGCCATTGGAGTGATACGGTTAATTTGCATGTGATCTAATCTCCCATCAAGCATCGCTTCTAAATGACTCACTGAAAATTGAATTTGATTGTAATTTACTTTGGTTTTCATCTCGATAAAATCGGTTTGTGTACAACTGAAATTAGAAACTCCAAAATCTAAAATTTTATCTTCTTTTTTCAATTGAAAAATAGCTTCTGCTATTTCATCTGCTTGCATTAAAGGACTTGGACGGTGCAATAAAAGTAAGTCTAAATAATCTGTTTTTAGATTTTTTAACGATTGTTCCGCAGATTTTATGATATACTCTTTTGAGTACTCATAATGTTTTATACTGTTTTTTCGGGATTCAGAAAGCAGTTGAATACCACATTTGGAAATATGTTGAATTTTTTCCCGCTCGATTTTGCTTTTTGCAAAAGCGGTTCCAAAAGCAGCTTCGGTAGTATAATCTCCATAAATATCGGCATGATCAAAGCTGCTAATTTGATTATCGATACAGGAATTCATTAATTCAATCATTTGATTCTCATTCAGGTTTTTACCCCAAATTCCCCAGGTCATTGTGCCTGAAATTAGTCTAGAAAAAGGTGTTTTCAAAGTGTTTTTTTTTAAGTTCTTAAAAATATGAAAATAGAATCATAAATCATCCTTAATTTTTAAACTTTCGAATAAGTTTTAACCAATTTTTAACATCTTACTTGCAAAAAATAATTCAATTTGCATTGTTAAAATTTATGAACTTAATTTGCAGCAAATAAAACTAAGAAATGGAAGAAAATACATCGACTCTAGACATTAGAGCCATTAATGAAAAAATTGAAAGAGAAAGTGCTTTTATCGATTTACTTACCATGGAAATGAATAAGGTAATCGTTGGACAAAAGCATATGATTGAGCGATTGTTGATTGGACTTTTAGGTCAAGGCCACATTCTTTTGGAAGGTGTTCCGGGATTAGCAAAAACTCTAGCAATTAACACCTTGTCACAAGCGGTTCAGGGATCCTTTAGTAGAATCCAATTTACTCCGGATTTATTGCCTGCAGATGTTGTTGGAACCATGATTTATAATATCAAACAAAATGAATTCTCAATCAAAAAAGGACCAATTTTCGCAAATTTTGTTCTAGCAGATGAGATCAATCGTGCACCAGCGAAGGTACAATCGGCCTTGCTTGAAGCGATGCAGGAAAAACAAGTAACTATTGGTGACACTACTTTTAAATTAGACCGTCCGTTTTTAGTATTGGCGAC
>CANEZU010000003.1 GCA_947444255.1 Flavobacteriaceae bacterium
AATATATTCACTAGAAATAGCGCAATTGCAAGTCTAAGTCCAAGTGTTGCTGGTGGAACCGTTATCAGTTATTCTGCGAGTCCCGATTTACCAAATGGATTAACTTTAAATACTGAAACCGGAACAATTTCTGGAACACCAATAGGAATTAGTACCGATGCAACTTATACTATCACGGCTACTAATTCTGGCGGAAATACCTCTTTTGGAATTTCTATCACCGTAAATGATATCGCGCCCTCTGCTTTGTCGTATTCGAATGCTAATATATTCACTCGAAATAGCGCAATTGCAAGTCTAAGTCCAAGTGTTGGTGGTGGAACCGTTATCAGTTATTCTGCGAGTCCTACTTTGCCCTCAGGATTAACTTTAAATACTACATCGGGAATAATTTCTGGAACGCCAATAGGAATTAGTACCGATGCAACTTATACTATCACGGCTACTAATTCTGGTGGAAATACCTCTTTTGGAATTTCTATCACCGTAAATGATATCGCGCCCTCCGCTTTGTCTTATTCGAATTCAAACATATTCACTAGAAATAGCGCAATTGTAAGTCTAAGTCCAAGTGTTGGTGGTGGAACCGTTATCAGTTATTCTGCGAGTCCCGATTTACCAAATGGATTAACTTTAAATACTGAAACCGGAACAATTTCTGGAACGCCAATAGGAATTAGTTCAGATGCAACTTATACTATCACGGCTACTAATTCTGGTGGAAATACCTCTTTTGGAATTTCTATCACTGTAAATGATATCGCGCCCTCTGCATTATCATACTATGATTCAAATATTTTTAAACTGAATAGCCCTATTTCAAATTTAAATCCAAGTAGTACTGGCGGAACAGTAATCGGGTATTACATTAGTCCAACTTTGCCAACAGGCTTGATATTGAACACAGCAACCGGAATAATTTCAGGAACGCCAACAGTAATTAGTGCTTTAACTACTTACACAATTACTGCTACAAATTCTGGTGGAAATAGTTCTTTTGTTCTAATGATTACAGTAGAAAATTCTTTAAATAATAATACTCTTAATCTTTCCAAATTTAAAGTCTATCCAAATCCTTTTAACAGTCTAATAAATGTATCTAGTGATATTGAGAAAGTTAACTTCAAAATATTTTCAACAGATGGAAAATTAATACAAGAAGGCCAACTTCAAAATTATCAAATAGATTTTCACAGTCTGACCGATGGTATTTATACGCTTAAATTATTCTCGGAAGATAGAATAGAAACCAAAAAAATAATAAAACAGAACTAATATTATTCAAATAAAACAGGAGCTAGTTTAGCTCCTGTTTTATTTGAATTTATTTGCGTTCCAGAGATTCATCCCAATTATTGATATGAATTTTAAACTCCTTTTTAATTTTAGATTTATCTAAAACACTATATTTTGGTCGCTTAGCCGGTGTTGGGAATTCAGAACTTGGAATTGATTTTAAATCAATACTAACTTTATTTATTTCAAATATTTTCTTGGCAAATTCAAACCAACTAGCAGATCCTTCATTACTGAAGTGATATATGCCGTAGTTTTTACTTTCACTTAAAATAACTTCAACTATAACTTCGGCTAAATCTACCGCATGAGTTGGCGTGCCGATTTGATCATTTACAACACTTAGAGAGCTTCTATCCTCAGCCAATCGCAACATTGTTTTCATAAAATTATTCCCAAATTGAGAATATAACCATGACGTTCTGATAATAAAGTGCTCTTCTAATATTGATTGTACTGCTTGCTCACCTTCCCTCTTTGTTCTTCCATAAATTCCTTGAGGATTTGTGATATCTTCTTCTGTGTAAGGAATGTTTTTATCACCATCAAAAACAAAATCAGTTGAAATATGGATTAGTTTAGTTTTGAATACCAAACAAATTTCTGCAAGATATTTAACTCCTAAAACATTTATTAAAGTTGCTTTGTCCTGCTCTGTTTCTGCTTTATCGACAGCCGTATATGCCGCTGCATTAATACAAAAATCCGGTTTTATGCTATTAAAAACCTGTTCGATCTTTTGCCTATCTGTAATATCTAAATCGGAAGAAGAAAAGAAGTTAAATTGAATATCAGGATAATTCACCGAAATGAATTCTAATGACTTTCCGAGCTGTCCATTTGCACCTGTTACTAGTACTACCATGCTTTTTTAGCTTTATCCAAAGTGGGAAGGATGCTGTCTTTTTCAGATATCAGAAGTTCCTTTTCATCCAAAATCCAGTCAATATTTAAGGAATGATCGTTATAAATAATTCCGCCTTCAGATGCTTTATTATAAAAATTATCACATTTATAAAAAAAAGTGGCTGTTTCACTAAGCACCAAAAACCCATGAGCAAAACCTCTTGGAACAAAAAATTGTTTTTGATTATCACCAGAAAGTAAAATAGAAACGTATTCACCGAAAGTTTTTGAATAAGGGCGTATATCAACTGCCACATCCAAAACTTCACCCGATAAAACCCGAACTAATTTGGCCTGACCGTGATCTCCAACCTGATAATGCAAGCCTCTCAAAACGCCCTTTGTTGAAAAAGATTGATTGTCTTGGATAAAATGAACGGCTTTCCCTATTCCTTTTTCGAAAGTTTTTTCATTAAAACTTTCCATAAAATAACCTCGTTCATCTTTTATAATTTTGGGCTCAATAATAAAGCAACCTTCAAGTTGTGTTGGTAAAAAAATCATAAATTATTTAAATTATATCTAAAAGATGCGTTCCGTATCCGCTTTTTAATAATGGTTCTGCAATTGTTCTAAGTTGATCGGAATCAATATATCCCATTTTAAATGCGGCTTCCTCGATAGATCCTATTTTTAATCCTTGTCTTTCCTCTATAACTTGAACAAATTGTGAAGCTTGTAACAAAGAATTGAAAGTTCCTGTATCGAACCAGGCTGTTCCTCGATCCAGAATACTAACTTTTAATTTTCCTCTTCTAAGATACTCTTTATTAACATCTGTAATTTCAATTTCTCCACGATGGCTTGGCTTGATATTAGATGCTATTTCTACAACATCATTATCATAAAAATAGATTCCCGGAACAGCAAAATTTGATTTTGGTACTACTGGCTTTTCTTCAATAGAAAGAACATTTCCTTCAGTATCAAAATCAACTACACCATATCGCTCGGGATCATTAACGTGATAGGCATAAATAATTCCTCCTTCTGGATCGTTATTCTCCTGTAATAAATTTGACAATCCTGTTCCGTAAAAAATATTATCTCCAAGAACCAAAGCAACTTTATCCGTTCCAATAAATTCTTTTCCAATAATAAAAGCTTCTGCTAACCCATTTGGGTTTTCTTGAACCGCATATTCAAAATGACAACCCAGTTTTGCACCATCACCCAATAATTGTCTGAATAAAGGTAAATCATGTGGTGTAGAAATAATCAAAATTTCTCTTATTCCTGACCACATTAAAGTTGATAATGGATAATAAATCATCGGTTTATCATAAATTGGCATCAACTGCTTACTAACCGCTAATGTTAGTGGATGCAATCTTGTGCCGGAACCTCCCGCTAATATTATTCCTTTCATTTTACTTATTTTAAATTTAAATCTATCTTTTTATCCTTCAATTTTTGAAGCTTGCTTTTTATAAAATCGCATGAATAAGTAAAGAAAAACGTACAGAAAAACAAAAATTAAAGGGAATATAAATTTTAGTTTCCCATTTACAGCCTCCTTGTTTTCTTTGTTTAACGTATTACTGGTTTCTTTTATTATTTTGTCAAAACCAACTAATGTAATCCTAAAATATCCCTGTTCACTAATTAACTTATCTTTTGTTTTTATAACATCATTTAAAGGAGAGTTTTCATTATAATAAACCAATTTTTCACTTTTTAAATTAGTATCAGAATTTGTAAAACCATTCAAAAAACCATCTATTTGCGAAATTATAACATCATTTGCTTTTATTTTAATTCGAATATTATTAACCTCTTCTTTTTGAATTTTTTTATAAAATTCACTGTTATTAAGAAAGTTTATTAATGGTATTATGGTCTTTGAATAGCTAGTTTCCCTTTTTGTTGAAAACGAAATTAAATGATGCTTATAATTTTTACTAGTTGCTTTTTCTTCAATTATTTTTTTTAAATCATTGTCTTCCGACATTAATTTTAACAGCTCAAAGTTTTTTTCGTTGTCATTTATAAACTTATAAATATCAACTATCGGTTCAATTTTAATTTGTGATAATTTTGAAGGTTCTTGAATTCCTATTGAAGCTAAAAAAACGGTGTCCTTTTCTTGTATTTTGGATTGTAATAAATCGATTTTAGAATACAAATAATCAGTACTTCCAAAATTAGGCTGAACCACTATTTGATGGTTGTAGGTTTTATTAGTCTGATCTAAATAGATTCCCAAGCCAAATCCAAGAATAAATAGAATTCCTATTACTATTTTATTTTTTATTAAAAATTGTAATCCTCTAAAAATTGAAGTATTCAAATTTTCAAAAAATTTACCGATTTTCCCTGAAATCATGGATAAATCAATTTCTTGATCTACTGAGTTTTTTTGGTCGATTTTACTCATTGTATTCTGCTATTTAAGGTTAAAAATTTGTTCTAATATCTTAATTGTAATTAAATAAGTAGGTTTAACTCCGGTTGTTCCTAACCCTCCCGAAGCTAGTGTACTTCCCGTTTCTAGTGGATTATCCGAAGCATAATAGGCGTATCGAACTTTGACATCTGGATGAATACTTTTTCTGATTTTTGAGGCTGACTGAATCGCTTTTTGATAATAAGCCCCTTCCATTTCTAATCCAATAACTCCCCAAGTGGAATCATGGAAAAACTTTAATAAATCTTTATTTTGTAAGGAAGTTCCTAGAACTGTTATCATTGGACCTTCAAAAACAGCGATATCATTTCCTTCTAACATTTCTGCCGATAATTCATTATGAAAGAAATAATTATCTCCTGTTCCTTCATTTATGTGAGCAGATGGAATCATGATATCTCCTTTTCCTCCTTGAAGTATTCCTGCTTTTCCCATAATCGAAACCGATTCTACATTGAGTAAAACCTTGTTATCGATTGCTTCTTGAAAAGGTTTCAACAACTCATCAATGGTTTCATAAGCTTGTTCTCCAAACGCATAATCCATTACTATTAGTACTGGTTTGGTTTCATCTAAATTTGAAATTGGAAAGGCTGATTTTTTTAAATCAATTTTCGCAGTATCAAATATTTGAACATCTATATTAGTTCCAGAAGTATCCGGAAGTGAAATCATCCCATTTTGTTTAGCAATTTCTTCTACTTTATTTCTCAAATCATCAGCGCCCGATTTACTTAATTCTTCATAAATAAAGAAATCCGTTTGTTCTTTGAATTTTGATCTTAAAATAGGAGTCGCAAAAATCGAATTCATAACACTGTGCATATTTGCACTTATTATATGAATTGGACGGTCTAGAAGTTGGTTTTCCTTAAGCACTTCTTTAATATTATTTGCCCATATTTCTCCATGAATATGATGTCCTAATCGCTCTCTCAAAATAGGACTAAAAGTGATGGTTCTTTTATTATTATCTAACACTTCTTCAATTGCTAATTTGCCCAGCCAATAAATTATATGCAAAAAACGATCCGGTTTTTCTGTAGTTCCAAAAGAATCATAGATCGATATTACTTCGGCAAAAGTTCTACCTAAAATATTTGCTACGTGTGAAATTGCTTTTTCTTTATCAACTAAATTTAGTTTCTTATTAAGCAAAACGGTTTGTTCTAATTTCTGCCAATCCCTTGTCAATTCACCACTTTCATCAACTAAAACACGGTTTTTTATTTTGTGTGATTCAATAAAAATAAAGGTCAAATGGGTCAAAATATCATAAATGTCCGAGCGTCCTCGGGTAATTTCAATGTTTATTTGCTCTTCGTCAATTCGATAACAATTTCTACGTCGTTTTGGAGGTACAATAGCTTTAAAATGAGATTGAGAGTAGCCTTCATCAGAAGTTAGATTAATAAAACGACATTCTTCAATTCCGATAGGCAATCTTTCTATAACATATAAAAGTCCGTTAAGTTCTACTTTTTCCTCTGCTATAGAACCATAAATTTCTGGTCTTAATGACAGCAAGGCTTCTCTTAAGGTTTCGCCCGAAATTCCCATCGGTTTATAAAACCCACGGTTAAATAAATGTCTAATCGTAATGTACAATCGTTCAATAGCAGCTGACGATTCTTGCGCTCTGGAGCGCGAAATATTTTTAATTTCTTTCATTAAATATTTTATATAACCTACAAATATAGGTTTTTATATTTGGAGTTAATTATGGCTGTGTTATCAATAGATTAAACATTGTATTGTTTAACAATAAAATTTTTTTGTTCATTTAACTGATCTTAATTAATCTTATCAAATAAGTTTATCTGCAATTATTCGATCGTTGCTAAGTCTCGGAATTTTATTCTGTCCTCCTAATTTTCCTATTGATTTCATATAGTCTTGAAAAGCATTTTTTTGAACTTTCGTAATAACTGCTTTTTGTAATACTTTGCCTATAATCAAATCGTCATAATACATGTTTTGTTTTCTCATTTCGGCATCAATAGCTGCAGCAAATACAGCGAAATCTTCTGGCTCATTTTCAAATTCGATAAACCATTCGTGATACGGTAATCCTTCTTTCGGATTTATTTGTGGAGCCACCGTAAATTCACTAATCCTGATATTTGTGTTTTCTAATGCTTTTTGCAAAGTTGCTTCAACCTCTTTTCCGATAACATGTTCTCCAAAAGCAGATATAAAATGTTTTATTCTTCCTGAAACTATTATTCTATAAGGTTGTAAACTTGTAAACTGAACTGTATCTCCAATATTATAGGCCCAAAGTCCGGCATTTGACGAAATAATTAAAGCATAATTTACTCCGAGTTCTACCTCACCAATAGTATATCGTTTGGGCTGATCATTAAAAATTTCTTCTGCTTTAACAAATTCATAAAAAATCCCTGCTTTTAAAAGTAGCAACATTCCCTTAGCTTTCTGTGAATCTTGATAAGCAAAAAATCCTTCTGAAGCTGGAAATAATTCAATGCTATCTACTTTTCTTCCTATTAAATTTTCCATTTTGGATCGATAAGGCTCATAATTAACACCCCCGTAAATGAATAAATTAAAGTTTTTGAATAGTTCTCCAATAGGCTTATTCCCTTTTTGATGTAATTTTTCAAAATACATTTGTACCCAAGCCGGTATTCCAGAAATTACCCGCATGTCTTCCTCTATTGTTTCACCAACTATAGCGTCAATTTTAGTTTCCCAATCTTCTATACAATTAGTTTGCCATGAAGGCATTCTATTTTTTTGCAAATAATTGGGAACAAAATGAGCGACAATTCCAGACAAACGACCAAATTTTATTCCGTGTTTTTCTTCTAAAATTGGACTTCCCTGTAAAAAAATCATTTTTCCGTCTACAAGTGATGCGTTTCCAGTTTCATGAATATAATGCAAAATGGCATTTCGCGCAGCCTCAATATGAAAAGGCATGGATTCTTTGGTCAATGGGATGTATTTTGCACCAGAAGTCGTGCCTGAGGTTTTGGCAAAATATAATGGTTTCCCTTTCCAAAGTATATTTTCCTCACCTTCTACCGTTCGGTCCACATAGGGTTTGAGCTCTTCATAATCCCTAATAGGGACATTTTTTACGAAATCAGAAAAACTTTTTATTTTATTGAAATCATGATCTTTACCAAATTGCGTGTTTTGTGCCTGAAGTATTAAATCATTAAAAACTTTTTGCTGAGCTTCAATTGGATTATTGGCCCACTTTTGAGTTTTAGTATAGATTTTTTTTGCAAATATTTTTGCTGCTATTTTTTTTACTGACATATCTTTATTCAAATTCTATGAATTGTGTTGGATCAATAGGATAGCCGTCTTTCCAAAGTTCAAAATGCAAATGAACTCCTGTAGATTCTTGTCCTGAAGATCCTGCTAATGCTATTACTTCACCAGTTCTAACAATATCTCCTTGTGATTTAGTAAGTGAAACTGCATGTTTATAAATAGAAATAAATCCATTATTGTGACGCAAAATGATAACGTTTCCGGTTGAAGGAGTCCAATCAGCGAATAGAATTGTTCCGTTTAAAATTGCTTTAATTGGAGTATTTTTTGCTAAAGCAACATCCACAGCAAAATGTTTATTTTTAATATTAAATCCTTCTGTTATAGGGCCTTTTGCCGGAGCAAATAAAACTACACTCACTTTTGATTTCGCTTTTTCAAAAAGATTGTATTTGTCATCGTGTTCAACTTCCTCTCTTAGTTTTAAATCTTCTTCTGATGGTTTTAAATCTTCTTCTGATGTCGCTACCGTTTTTGAAGACAGGATAGAATCCTTGTTGTATTTAGCATAGTCTAAATCGCCTGTAAGAACCTTTTTTATGGATGAAATATAGGCTTCATTTTTGGACAATGCAAAAGATAGTGAATCTGATTTAAGTGCTAATTCAGTAGCATCTTTTTTTAATCTCGTTGAAGCATAACCGGGAATATACTCTCTTAGCGGAGTAAATGCTATTATATAAGAAGTGATTGTTATTATTAGAATAGTACTTATTGTGACAACTACAAAAACATTCATTAATGTTAATTTTAAAGAGAATATTTCTTCAAATGTATCCTCGTTTAAAATTATCAAACGGTTCTTAGTGAATAATTTTTTTGCTAGCTCCTTTCTTTTTAATCTCTTTTCGGTCATACCGTAATTTTATAGTTACAAATATAAGTATTTATGTTTCGAATTAAGTCCACCTAAGAGTTCCAAAAATGATTTGTCTTTTTTGATACAACAAAAAAGACCTTCAAATCATAAATATTTATTAATTATGGAAATCAATAACCATTTTTTATATTTATCTTTGTTGGAGATATATTTTATAATTTGCTTAGGCATAAATGATTCAATCATGGGAAGATTAGGTGTTACAGAAATCCTTGTTATACTTGCAGTTGTTTTGTTACTTTTTGGAGGTAAAAAAATTCCGGAATTAATGAAAGGTCTTGGAAGTGGGATAAAAGAATTTAAAAATGCAGCCAAAGACGATCAGTCAACTGTAAAAAAAGAAGAAGAAGAAATAAAATAAAAAATGTCCCATATAAATGGGACATTTTTTGTTAATCAATTATCATAGAAAGTTGAATCCGTTTACGTTCTTCGTCAACTTCAGTTACTTTAACTTGAACTTGCTGGTGCATTTTTACTACTTCATTCACATTTGAAACAAAACCTGCTTTGAGTTGTGATATATGAACCAATCCGCTTTCTTTGGTTCCAATGTCTACAAAACAACCAAAATTAGTAATATTATTTACGATTCCAGGCAATATCATTCCCGTTTTCAAATCTTTAATCGTTTTTACGTTTGGATCAAATTCAAAAACTTTAGCTGATTTTCGAGGGTCTAATCCTGGCTTTTCTAATTCTTTAATAATATCTTTCAATCCCAATAATCCAACCTCTGGTGTAATATAATTTTCAGGTTTTATCAGTGCTGTTTTATCTTTATTTGCAATTAAATCATTCACCGTAAGTTTCAAATCTTTAGCCATTTTTTCAACAATTCCATATGCTTCCGGATGAACAGCCGAATTATCTAATGGATTTTGTGCATTAGAAATCCGAATAAAAGCAGCGCCTTGTTGATAGGCTTTTTCGCCCAAGCGAGGGACTTTTTTTAGTTGTTTTCGATCTTCAAAAGGGCCGTTTAGAGCCCTATAATTTACTATGTTTTCGGCCAGCTTCTCTCCTATTCCACTCACATAAGCCAATAAATGTTTACTCGCCGTATTGATGTTCACTCCAACGGAATTCACACATCGAATCACGGTATTGTCTAATTCCTCTTTTAATTTATTTTGATCTACATCATGTTGATATTGGCCAACTCCAATCGCTTTTGGGTCAATTTTTACTAACTCTGCCAATGGATCTGATAGTCGTCTTCCTATTGATACCGAACCTCGAACGGTAACATCAAAATTTGGAAATTCTTCCCTAGCTATTTTAGAAGCCGAATATACTGATGCTCCTGCTTCGCTAACAATAAAGACCTGAACGGGCTTGTCAAAAACAATTTTCTTGATAAAAAATTCCGTTTCTCTTGAAGCTGTTCCGTTTCCAATAGAAATGGCGTCAATTTTATAAGCATTCACCATCGAACGGATTTTTTTCATCGCAATAACTTCTTCTTTTTGTGGCGCATGTGGATATATCGTTTCATTGTACAATAAATCCCCTTTTTCATCCAAACAAACTATTTTACATCCACTTCTAAAACCTGGATCTATTGCTAAAATCCTTTTTTCTCCCAAGGGCGGAGCAAGCAACAACTGGCTCAAATTAGAAGCGAAAACCTGTATAGAATTTGCATCTGCTTTCGATTTGGCTTCTTGTAAAGTTTCATTAGAAATGGCTGGATTTAACAATCGTTTATAACTATCTTCTATCGCTAATTGTACGTGAGTCGTTGCATTATTTTGACTTTTTAAGATTAATTCATCAATTATATCGTAAGCTTCATCTATATCAATTTCAATTCTTATTTTAATAAATCCCTCATTTTCAGCACGAAGCATCGCTAATAATCGGTGAGATGGAGTTTTAGTTAACGCTTCTGTCCAATCAAAATATTGATTGAATTTTTGAGCAGCCTCTTCCTCTTTTTTAGTTTTTACAACCTTTGTCTTTATATTTGCTTTTCGTTCGTATAATCTCCGCAATTGCTTTCTAACGGATATATTTTCATTAATCCATTCGGCAATAATATCTCTGGCACCTTGCAAAGCTGCGTCTTCATTGATCACGATTTTATTTAAATATTGACTTGAAATAAAATCAACATTATCATTATTTTGCATCATAATAATTTTAGCCAACGGTTCAAGTCCATTTTCTCTAGCAACATCTGCTTTTGTTTTTTTCTTCTTTTTAAAAGGTAAATAAAAATCTTCTAATTCCTGTAAATCATAACTATCCTGTATTTTTTTTTCTAATTCGGGACTTAATACATTTTGTTCCTGAATCGATTTTAAAATAGCTTCTTTTCGTTTGACAAGGACTTCAAATTCTTTTTGAAACTTTGCAATTTGTTCGATGAAAACTTCATCCAGATTACCTGTTTTATCTTTTCGGTATCTGGAAATAAACGGAATTGTACAATCCTCCTGCAGTAATTGAACTGTATTCTGAATATTCGTTGCACTTGTAGCAACTTTTTTGGATATAAATTGGATGTTATTCATTTAACGGAATTAAAGTCTAAAATTTAATGCTGAACTATATATTCTTTCTCACATTTTTTGTTAAATTCAGGCTGAATTGTACAATGATTAATGTGATATTGATGGTGTAAAACTTCTTCTATAGTATTGACTAAAATATTGAATTGTAAAATTGAAATATTTTCCTTGCAATCTATATGGGCCTCGAAATGAATTTCAGTGTCGTTTAGATGCCACAAATGAATGTGGTGTAATTGGTGAGTACCAATAACTTGTTCTAAACTTTTTATAATTTCTTTAAGGTCAATATTTTCAGGAGTAAAAAGCAATAATATTTTTGAAGAAGACTTTAAAATATCAAAACTCATGTAAATGAGATAAATGGCAATTCCAAAAGTGATCAAACTATCAACCCAATACCATTGGAAATATTTCATCAGTAATCCGCCAACTAAAACAGCAATTGAAGCAATCATATCTGAAAAAAGGTGCAAATAAGCTGATTTCATATTTAAATTATGAGCCGCATCTTTTTTAAGTAAAACTGCCGAAAAACCATTAAAAGCAATTCCTAATATTGATAACCAAATCACTAAATCAGAACTAATTGTCACTGGATTATAAAATCGGGTTATCGATTCAGAAATTAAAAAAAGAGCGACAATTACCAATGCTATCGAATTTATAAAAGCTGCAATTATTTCGACTCTTTTATATCCAAAAGTGTGTTTTTCGTTTGCTTTCTTTTGGGATATTTTATTAGCTATATAACTTAAAAGTAAACCAATTACATCACTAAAATTATGCAATGCATCTGATAATAAAGACAAACTACCTGAAATAAAACCACCAATAATTTGGGCAATCGTAATTGCTATATTTAAAAAAATAGAAATGGAAAGATTACCGTTATTTACCTCCTGATGATGATGTCCGTGATTGTGACTGTGTCCCATTTTTACTGGCAAGCAATTTTATTGACTCGGGTTTGATGCCTTCCTCCTTCGAAAGAAGTGTTTAAAAAATGATCAACCATATCAACTGCTTGCGGTATCGAAGTATATCTCGCAGGAATACTTATAATATTAGCATCATTATGTTCCCTTGCTAAAATGGCAATTTCTTTTATCCAACATAAAGCAGCACGAACTTTTGGATGCTTATTTACGGTCATCGATATTCCATTTCCACTACCACAGATTACAATTCCAAAATCAGCTTTTTCTTCTGAAACGTCTTTTGCTACAAGATGACCAAAATCTGGATAATCTACACTATCTAAAGTATCTGTTCCGTAATTTGTAACTTCATGTCCTTTTGCAATTAACATTTCTACGATGGCTTTTTTATATTCTGGCCCTGCATGATCGTTCCCAATAGAGATTTTCATTTTATTGTTTTTAAAGTTGTATTGTGCAAATTTAGTTAAAGATTTGACGCTATATTACTAGCTGTTTTTATTATTTATTAAAATAAAATAAAAAAATTCTAATAATCTGAATTCTAATACTCTAAGATAGCTTTATTTTTTAATTAACTGTATATCAGTTTAAAAGACGTAATTTAATTGTTATCTAATTGTATTGTTAATAGCTTTTTTTAAGTTATTGTAAATCAGTTAACTTAAAATTAACAATAAATGTTTATAAGTTAATGTAAAAAAGAAGAACTATTTTTAGTTTATATATAATTAATTTGTAATCCAAAACGCACTTGAAATAAACTAATTTAATTAGCTTAAATTATAGATTACTTATCCCTATAATTTATCCTCTTATTAACAAAAAGTATTGATTGAACTTATTTACAAAACCAATACTAAGTGGATTATTAATAGTTGTTAATAGCTTTTTAAAAAGTGTTTAAAATTAAACCTTTAAGTAAAAATAGAGCTGTTGATAAGTCTATATAAATTTAAATAAGTTATAAAATCTACTTTTATAAATAAAGTTATAGTAGCTATTAACACGCTATAATAACCATTAAAAAATATTTTAAATTTCCTTTTTCTTTTTGTTGTTTTTAATATATGTTGACAACTTTACTCATTTAAACTATATTTAAATTGGAATCGTTATTCAATTTATCTAAAATGATTCTTACCGTTTTAAAATCATTAGGATGAATTTTTAATTTAATTCCTCCTAAAGCATTTGAATAAAAAGGAACAATAGAAGACATGGTTTCATTTTCAAAATAATATAAAATACCTTGCCGTTGTAATAGATGTTTAAGTACAACTATTTCGTGTGTATAATTAAATATTGCAATCGTTTCAAAATCTTCCATTTTTATATATTTTTATAAAGATACGCAGTTTTTAAAAGTTATATTTTCTTTAAATCTGTTAATTGAAAATTGAAAACTGTTAACTATTTTGTAATTTTAGACTTTTAAGAAAAGAAATATGAATAAGAAGCCAAAAAAATTTGGAAAAAAAGAGAAGGATTTCTCCGATAAAATAATTAAAATTTTATCACAAAATGCAAATAAAGCTTACAACTACAAACAAATAGCCGGAATTTTAGAATTAGATGATACTCAAAGTCGAAATGAGATTATTAAAGATCTAAAAATTTTAGCATCACAAAATAAAATCATAGAAACGGAACCTGGTAAATATTTAGTCAAAGCAATTAGCCAAGATTACTATGAAGGTACAATTGATATGACCAGTAGAAAAACGGCTTATTTTGTAAGTAAAGATCTGGAGGAAGATGTTTTTATTCCTACAAATAATCTGAATCACGCATTAGACAAAGACACTGTAAAAGTTTATGTTTATAACCGAAGAAGAGGTAAAAAACCAGAAGGAGAAGTTATTGAAATAATAGAAAGAAAAAAATCAGAATTTGTTGGAGTTATTGACATCCAAAAGAATTTTGCTTTTGTTACTACTGCAAATCCAAAAATGTATACCGATATTTTTATTCCAAAAGATAAAATAGGTGAAGCACAACAAGGTGATGTAGTTATTGCAAAAATTGAAGACTGGCCTAAAAAAGCCGATAGTCCCTTTGGTTCTATTATAAAAGTTCTTGGAAAACAAGGAGAACATGATACCGAAATTCACGCTATTCTTGCTGAATATGGTTTACCTTATGATTTTCCAATAGAAGTTGAAGTTTTTGCTCAAAAAATAGATACCAGTATTCAAGAAAGTGAAATAGCAAATCGACGAGATATGCGTGATACTTTAACTTTTACTATCGATCCAAAAGATGCAAAAGATTTTGATGATGCACTATCTTTCAAAAAATTAGAGAATGGAAATTACGAAATTGGGATTCACATTGCCGATGTTTCCTATTATTTACAAGAAGGGACTATTTTAGATGATGAAGCTTATAAAAGAGCTACTTCGGTTTATTTAGTAGATAGAGTTGTACCCATGTTGCCAGAAGTTTTATCAAATTTTGCTTGTTCACTTCGTCCGCAAGAAGAAAAATATACTTTTTCTGCTGTATTTGAAATTAACGAAAAAGCACAAATGATTAATCAATGGTTTGGAAGAACTGTAATCTATTCCGATCAACGTTTTGCTTATGAAGAAGCGCAATATATTATTGAAAATAAAGACAATACAATTCCAGAAGAAATATCAATTACAGGACAATCATATGAAGTGTCGGATGAAATTGTAAACGCAACTTTAAAATTAGATGAATTAGCTAAAATCTTAAGAGCTAAAAGAATGTATGATGGCGCAATATCATTTGATAAAGTAGAAGTAAAATTTAATTTAAACGAACAAGGAGAACCAGAAGGAGTTTATTTTAAAGTTTCAAAAGAAGCCAATCATCTTATCGAAGAATTTATGCTTTTAGCTAATAAAAAAGTGGCTGAATTCATTGGAAAACAAAAGAAAACTTACGTTTATAGAATTCATGATGAGCCTAATGTTGATAAGTTAATCAGTTTACAAACAGTAATATCTAAATTTGGTTATAGTATTAATCTAAAATCGAAAGGAGAAATATCTCAGTCTTTAAATACTTTATTACAAAGTGTAGTTGGAAAAAAAGAACAAAATCTAATAGATACTTTGACTATTAGAACCATGAGTAAAGCCAAATATTCTACCGAGAATATTGGTCATTACGGCTTGGCTTTTGATTATTATTCGCACTTCACTTCTCCAATTCGTCGTTATCCAGATGTTATGGCGCATCGTTTGTTACAACATTACATAGATGGAGGAAAGTCTGCAGATGCTGATTTATATGAAGAAAAATGTATTCATTCCTCTAACATGGAAAGTTTAGCGACAAACGCCGAACGAGATAGCATTAAATACATGCAAATTAAATATATGCAAGATCATAAAGATCAAGAGTTTTTGGGTGTTATTTCCGGAGTTACTGAATGGGGAATTTATGTAGAAATTATTGCAAATAAATGTGAAGGAATGTGTAGAATTCGTGAAATAAAAGATGATTATTACACCTTTGATGACAAACAATATGCACTTGTAGGAGAAGTTTCTAAAAAGGTATTACAATTAGGAGACGAAGTTTTCGTTAAAGTTAAGAATGCTGATTTAGTGAAGAAACAATTAGATTTTCACTTTATTAGAAAAAACGAATAAAAAAAATTAAAATGAAAAAAGTAGTAGTAGCAGCCTTATTAATTATTAGCCAGTTAGGTTTTTCACAAGATGAAATATCAAAAAATGTAGGAGATTTTAACCAAATAAGTTCTTTCGATAAAATTAGTGTTTTCTTAGTCTCGGCTAATGAGAATAAAATAATTCTAAAAGGAGAAGGTTCGAGTGATGTTGAATTAATTAATAATAATGGAGAATTAAAAATTAGAATGCCTTTAAATAAATTATTAAAAGGAGATAATGTAATTGCAACAGTTTATTATAAAAACATTGATGAAGTAGAAGCAAGCGAAGGCTCAAAAATTTCAAGTGATGAGATTTTAAAAGGTACTAATTTTGATATCAATGCGAAACAAGGATCAGAAGTTAAACTAAATTTAGAAGTAGATCGGGTTTCAATCAAAGCTTCTGCTGGATCTAAAATATATTTAAACGGAAAAACAAAAACACAAGATGTTTTAATTAATTCTGGAGCTATTTTAGAGGCCGAAAATTTTATTTCAAACCAGACTATAATAACTGCAAATGCTGGCGGAGAAGCGACTATTTTTGCTACAGACTTCGTAGATGCAAAAATTAGAGCTGGTGGCAATATTGATATATATGGAAAACCAAAACAAATTAAACAAAAAGTGATTGCTGGAGGAACAATTACAGAAAAATAAGAATAATTTTATTATTTTTGATGCTATTCTCACAAACTAATCAATGATTCAAGATATTATTTCAGGAATACCTTTAGGAATTTTTTTAAGTTTCATGATTGGTCCTGTCTTTTTTGTTCTGTTAGAAACCAGTGCTGTAAAAGGATTTAGAGCTGCAATTGTTTTTGATCTAGGTGTTGTTATAGCTGATATTGTTTTCATTAGCATCGCTTATTTTAGTAGTTATCGTTTAATTCAAACCATTAAAAACGATCCTGCAATCTATATTTTTGGAGGCATCCTAATGCTTACTTATGGAATGATAACTTTTATAAAAACCAATAAAGCAACCCGAAATTTAGATGAAACTATAGTAGTAGAAATTACCAAAAATAATTATTTTGGTCTTTTTATTAAAGGTTTTTTACTCAACTTTATTAACGTTGGAGTTCTATTATTTTGGTTCCTTATTATTATTACAATTGGTCCAAAACTACAATTGGAAACATCAAGAATGATCGTTTTCTTTTCTGCAGTTATTGGTACTTATTTATTAGTTGATATTTGTAAAATAATATTAGCCAAACAGTTAAAAAGCAAAATGACCCCTTCTAATATTTTAAAAATTAAAAAAGGAATCAGTATTTTGTTAATTATTTTTGGATTTATTTTAATGTTTCAAGGTTGGTTTCCAAATAATCAAAAACTAGCCAAACAAGTTTTAGAAAAAATAGATTAAGTTTAAGTAGTAAATTTTATTTCGTTTAATAGCAAAAAAAAACCTCTCAATATTGAGAGGTTTTTTTTGAGGCATCGTGCGGATTCGAACCGCAGTAGGAGCTTTTGCAGAGCCCAGCCTAGCCACTCGGCCACGACGCCATTATTGAATGGATGGCAAATGTAAATAAATTATTTCGATTTTTAAATTATAAATTTTGAATAATTCGTTAAAATTAGAATTCTTAAGTTCTATATTCTTCCATTTCGATGGTAACCGCTTCAACATCACCACCAATAGGAGGATTTAGCTTAGAAACCCCCAATATAATTCTTGAAATAGAAGGAATTTCTGAGAATATCCGACTTATAATTCGATGTGCAACATGTTCCAATAAGTGAGAACGAATCGCCATTTCTTCTTCTACAATTTTATTCAGTAGAACATAATCTACCGTATCCTTTAAATCATCGGATATAGATGATTTTCTTAGGTCTGTTTTTACCTCTAAGTCCACCGAATAATCAGATCCTATTTTTCCTTCTTCAAGTAAACATCCGTGATAAGAGAAAGTTCGGATGTTTTTTAGTTTAATAATTCCCATAATTTAAGTTTAAAAGTTTAAAATTTAGGTTTAAAAGTGAACTCCTTCCACTTTAAACGATAAACTTTAAACCATTTATTTATCTTTGCTAAAATTAAACAAAATTATGTCAACCGAAGAGAAATCACTTCATTTTATAGAACAAATCATTGAAGACAGTTTGTCAAACGGTTTTCCACAAAAAAGCCTTCGTTTTCGTTTTCCACCAGAGCCTAATGGATATTTACACATTGGCCATGCCAAATCTATTTGTTTAAATTTTGGTTTGGGTTTACGATATAACGCACCTGTAAATCTTCGTTTTGATGATACAAATCCTGCAAAAGAAGAACAGGAATATGTTGATGCTATAAAAGAAGATCTTAAATGGCTAGGTTTTGAATGGGCTGAAGAAAGATATGCATCCGATTATTTTCAACAATTATACGATTGGGCGGTTTTGATGATTAAGAACGGCAAAGCTTATATTGACAGTCAATCCTCGGAAGAGATGGCAATTCAAAAGGGGAGTCCAACCCAATCCGGCGTTGATGGACCTTATAGAAATCGATCCATCGAAGATAATTTGTCTTTATTTCAAGGAATGAAAAATGGTGATTTTCAGGAGGGAAGCCATGTTTTGAGGGCTAAAATTGATATGACTTCGACTAATATGTTAATGCGTGATCCTTTGATGTATCGTATTTTGCATCGTCATCATCATCGAACTGCCAACGATTGGAAAATCTATCCAATGTATGATTTCGCTCATGGCGAAAGTGACTATATCGAACAGATTTCCCACTCCATATGTACCTTGGAATTTGTCATGCATCGGGAACTTTATAACTGGTTCATCGAACAGATTTCGGATGAAAATAAAGTTAAACCTAATCAATTCGAGTTTGCCAGATTGAATCTGAATTATACGGTAATGAGTAAAAGAAAACTCTTACAATTGGTTCAAGAAAACATCGTAAATGGTTGGGACGATCCAAGAATGCCAACGATCTCCGGATTAAGAAGAAGAGGTTATACGGCTAATTCTATTCGAAAGTTCTGTGAGATTATTGGAATAGCAAAACGAGAAAATATTATTGATGTTTCCCTTTTGGAATTTTGTTTAAGAGAAGATTTAAATAAAATAGCACCTAGGGTTATGGCTGTTTTGGATCCAATAAAACTTATTATTATAAATTATCCTGAAGGTAAAGAAGAGTGGTTAGACGCCGAAAACAATCAGGAAGATGAAAGTGCAGGTTATAGAAAAGTACCATTTTCAAGAGAACTTTATATTGAAAAAGAGGATTTTTTAGAAGAAGCTACCAACAAGTTTTTCCGCCTATCTCTTGGAAAGGAAGTGCGTTTAAAAAATGCTTACATAATCAAAGGGGAAAATGTCGTTAAAGATGCAGAAGGCAATATTACTGAAATTCACGTAAGTTATGATGAAGACAGTCAAAGTGGAAGTGGGAGCGAAGCTTCACAAAGAAAAGTAGCAGGAACATTGCACTGGGTTTCTATTTTACATGCCATCGAAGCGGAAATTCGGCTCTATGACCGTTTGTTTATTGATGAAGCTCCTGACAGTCATAAAGAGAAAAATTTTCTCGATTTCATGAATCCTAATTCGCTTGAGATTATAAAAGGTTTTGTAGAACCAAGTCTTAAAGATATTAAATCCGGAGAACAGTTTCAATTTCAACGATTGGGATATTTTAGTGTGGATAAAGATTCTAATGCTGACAAATTGGTCTTTAACAAAACAGTTGGTTTGAAAGATGCTTGGGAAGAAAAAGGTAAAAAAGAAGCTAATTTGCTAATGTCAATGCAAAAGGAAATTAACAAATTCGTTAAGGAAAAAGACGAGCTTGCGGCAAATGTAATCCTTACTAATATTATTTCAAGTATTCAAAGTATTGATAATTATAGCCTTATTAATCAATCGATTGTTAAAAACATTAAGAATGATAACAATGCTTTGTTGTTTGCCAATTTAATTTTAAATCTTTCAGACAAAGTCGAGGCTAAAGATATCGAAATAGAATCTTTGACAAAATTGTACAACATGTCACTAAAAAGTCAGTTACCGCATGTCCGGTTTTATGCACTTGATAATTTGAAAAAGGATTCGGATAATGCGATTCTTTTTAAATCACAAATCTCAGATTTAAAGCAATCAGAAAAGAACGAGAAAGTAGTAGTTGCTTTAAATAATTTTGAATTTTAGCAATAATAATATTTTATTGGAATTTATTAAGGGAGCGCTCTAATACGGCGCTTTTTTGTTTTATCTTTATAATTGTAACTACCTTCTTATCTATCCAAATAAAATATAAAACAAATAATTTGTAAGGTCATTTATAGTTAAGTTTGCATCATCTTAATTCGCACCATTTATAAAACCTATCTAATAGATTATGAACTATTTACGTTTTTTTTAACGCTGTATTAACAATCTGGTTTTACTATTTTTTGTAACTTTAATTATTAATAACTTAAAAATTAAAATCATGTCAAATAGCACAGGAAATACAGTATTAGCCCTTTTAACAGGAGCAGCAGTTGGAGCAGGAATAGGAATTTTATTTGCTCCGGACAAAGGATCAAAAACAAGAGAGAAAATTAAAGATGGTTATCAAGATGCAAGGAAAGATTTAGTTCATAAATTTAAAAACGCATCAGAAGAGTTGAAAAGTAGGTTTTCATCTACTAGAAATGACTTAGAAGAAACGTATGAAGAGTTAGTTACTAACATGAGTCACAAAACCGAAGATGTTATTTCCTTTTTAGAAACTAAATTATCCGATTTAAAAGCACAAAATATCAAACTTCAAAAAGAAAAAGAAGCTAAACTTCAAAAATAATAACAAAAGATTGCAAAAAAAATAAAATATGGCTTTCGAAGAACTTAAAGAACAAGCTGAAAATATTCAGGATCAATCTCAGAAATATATAGAATCTAGTATTGATTATTATAAATTGCGAGCTTTTAAACTAGCTATGAAATCAACAACCTTGATTTTGAAATTTACTTTGATTGGCTTGTGTCTGATAATGGTTTTGTTGTTCTGTTCTGTCGCTGGAGCACTAGCAATTGGAAAAGAATTAGATAATTATGCTTTTGGATTTTTAATTGTTGGAGGAATTTATTTAGTGTTAACCGGCCTTTTACTTTTGGTTAAAGATAAAATAATCGAAGGACCAATTTTGGAGAAATTTTCTGAAATCTTTTTTAACGACTAAATAGTATGGCAGTAAAAAAATATTCCTCTTATTCACAAATAGAATTTGATCTTGAGGTACTCAAATTACAAAAGGAAATACACTATCAAAAACTGCTTCTAAGCGGTCAAATCATAAAAGATAGTTTAACGCCTAGCAGTCTTGTTTCAAGCGTTCTGGGGTCTTTTAAAGAGGTTTTGATTAATCCAAAAAACGCAATTATTAAATTAGCAATTCCATTTATAATTAAATTGATATTAAAAATAAAAAGAGGCATTTAGCCTCTTTTTTTATTGAATTTTATGATTATTCCTCCTCGTCTTTTTCTTCTTCAATTTGTGGAGATTGATAATCAGATTTATATTCATCCGTTTTTATCCCTGGATTTTTATTCTTCTTTTTCATCATTTCGCCAACTTGGTTTGAAGCACTAAACGAAGCAATCATATTGTTTAGCATATCGCTTCCTGCTTGTGGAGAATTTGGAAGTAAAATCAAATTGGAATTACTTTCTGCTCCAATAGCTTGTAAAGTGTCATAATGTTGGGTTACAACAATTAAAGCCGATGCTTCCTGTGAGTTAATTCCAACGCGGTTTAAAACATCTACACTTTCTACTAAACCTCTTGCGATTTCTCTTCTTTGATCGGCTATACCCTGGCCTTGCAGACGTTTACTTTCTGCTTCAGCTTTGGCTTTAGCCACAATTCTAATTCTGGAAGCTTCAGCTTCAAATTCGGCTACTGTTTTCTCTCTATCAGCAGCATTTATTCGGTTCATTGCATTTTTAACTTGAATATCGGGGTCTATATCAGTAACTAAGGTATTGATAATTGTATACCCATAAGTCGTCATCGCCTCGTTCAATTCTCTTTTTACAGCAATTGCAATGTCGTCTTTTCTTTCAAAAACATCATCTAATTTTAATTTTGGAACTTCAGCACGTACTACATCAAAAACATAAGAGGTAATTTGATCGTGTGGATATTCCAGTTTATAAAAAGCATCGTATACAGTTTCTTTTACAACCATAAACTGAACGGAAACTTTCAATTTCACAAAAACATTATCTTTTGTTTTGGTTTCAATAATAACATCCAATTGTTGAATCTTTAAGTTGATTTTTCCTGCAATTTTGTCCATGATTGGAATTTTTAAATGCAAGCCAGATTGCCGGATACTTAAAAATCGTCCAAAGCGTTCCACGATAACCGCAGTCTGCTGTTTTACTGTAAAAAAGGAGGATAATAAAATGAATAATCCGAAGATTAAAATGGTAATTAATGGAATGTTCATGTTCATAGCCAGTATATTTAGTTTTAATTAATTGTCAAATTACAATAATAAATCCTAGGTTTAGGATTGATTAACATTATTATATGAAAAAGATTATCCTTTTTACCCTTCTTATTTTCAGCTTTTTTTCCGCATTTGCTCAATATGGATATAGAGATTCTAACAGAATTGGGGTCTTTTTTGGTTTAAACCAATTTTCATTAAAAACGAATAACTTTTATTCTAAATCTGATTTAGGATGGAATGCTGGTCTTTCTTTAAGAGGTAATTTCTACAACAATTGGGATATGGTTTATGGTATGCAATTCTCTCAAAATAATTTTTCGGTTCAAACTAAGAATTTAATTTCGGAACCTGAAAACGTCAAATATAAATTATCATCAGCTCAATTATCCTTGCAATTGAGTTATATAATAGTCGAAAATTATTTGAGTGTAGAATTTGGTTCCATACTTCAATTTAACGGAAAGTTCAGTTTGGATTCACTTAAGGAAAATAACAGCATCTCAGGAACTTCTTTGCAAGCTAAAGATATTCAGGAAATTTCCAAATTAAATTTTTATCCAGCTATTGGAATTACTGCAGGTATAAAATATTTACGTTTTAATTTTCAATACCAATATGGACTAAATAATTTTCTTGAAATTAAAAACAATTCTGAAACTCAAAATTTTAAAGGTCATGTTGGAATCTTGAGCGCAAATATGATTGTTTATCTATAAAAAAAGCTTCCAAATTTAGGAAGCTTTTAATTTTATAAAGTTACAATTGCTTTTTCAATTCGTTTAATGGTTTCGTCCTTTCCAATCAATTCAACGATATCAAATAGGTGAGGACCTTTTAAAGCTCCAACTAAACTCAATCGGAATGCTTGCATGACTTTTCCCATTCCTATTTCATTTTTTGTCATCCAATCTTTAACGATTGTTTCAATATTTATAGATGAAAAATCAGTTATAGCAACCAACACAGTAATCAATTCTTTCATCAAATTTGGAGTTTCTTCTTTCCAATTTTTTCTTGCTTTTTCATCGTAAGTTTCTGGTGCAACAAAGAAAAAATCGCTTAATTCCCAGAAATCAGAAACAAAATGAGCTCTTTCTTTTATAAGAGAAACAACTTTTAACAAAACAGAATCAGCTATTGATAATCCTTTTGATATTAAAATAGGAGCGAAGGCTTTCGCCAAAAGAGCTTCGTCTTGTTTAATTAAATAGTGATGGTTAAACCATTTATTTTTCTCAGGATCAAATTTAGCCCCGGCTTTATGAACTCTTTTCAAATCAAATGCTTCTATCAATTCTTCTAGAGAAAATAATTCCTTATCTGTTCCGTCATTCCAGCCTAGTAAAGCTAAAAAGTTAATAACTGCTTCTGGAAAAAAACCATTTTCTCTATATCCTGATGAAATACCTTCTTCTGTTTTCCACTCTAAAGGGAATACTGGGAATCCCATTTTGTCACCATCTCTTTTAGATAATTTTCCGTTGCCAATTGGTTTCAGAATTAAAGGTAAATGCGCAAATTCTGGCGCATCCCAACCAAAAGCACGATACAATAAAATATGTATTGGCATAGATGGCAACCATTCTTCACCTCGAATTACATGAGATGTTTCCATCAAATGATCGTCGACAATATTGGCTAAATGATAAGTGGGCATTCCGTCTCCTTTAAATAAAACTTTATCGTCTAGTAGATTGGTTTCAAACTTTATAGCCCCTCGAATTAAATCTTCTAAATGTAAAGTTTCGTCAACAGGAGTTTTGAAACGGATTACATATTCTTCGCCATTTTTAATTCTATTAGTAGCTTCTTCATCAGAAATTACCAAAGATGTATCTAACTTCTCCCTATTATGGTGGTTGTATATAAACGTCTTTCCTTGTTCCTCATGCTGTTTCCTATGAAAATCTAATGCTTCTGGGGTATCAAAAGCATAATAAGCCCAACCCGTTTTTATCAATTGATCTGCATATTCTTTGTATAGTGGTTTTCTTTCACTTTGACGATAAGGGCCAAATTTCTCATTCTTCCCTATAGTTTCATCTGGTGAAATTCCCAACCACTCCAAAGCCTCTAAAATGTATGCTTCTGCTCCGGGAACAAATCGATTTTGATCGGTATCTTCAATTCTTAAATAGAAAACACCATTGTTTTTTTTGGCAAATAAATAATTGAATAAGGCAGTACGAACACCTCCAATATGTAAAGGTCCAGTTGGACTTGGTGCAAAACGCACACGAACTTGCTTTGACATTTTTAGTAAATTTTGATGCAAATATACGTTTTTCAATTTTGGATTATTTATATCGTATAATTTGATCAACTGGAATTTAAAATAATAGTATTGCAAGATAAATACCCTGTTTTATTCCATTTTTTTATTCTGTTTTTTTAACCTTTTCTATTTCAGATAAATTTGTACTTTTATAGGTTTAAAAAAAGACTAAATATTGAATTTATCTAACACCATTTATACCAAACTTGAAGCTTTTATCAAGAAGTTTTATTATAATGAACTAATCCGTGGAGGAATTCTTTTCATCGGTTTTGGATTGTTGTATTTCTTGTTGACATTATTTATTGAGTATTTTCTTTGGCTCAAGCCAATGGGTAGAACTTTTCTTTTTTGGACTTTTATAGCAGTTGAAGCATACTTACTGATTCGGTTTATTTTATTTCCCGTTTTCCAATTACTAAAATTTAAAAAAGGTATTGATTTCAGAGAGGCTTCTGTGATTATTGGGAATCATTTTCCAGATGTCAGTGATAAACTTACTAATTTTCTTCAGCTTTTTGACGACACCAATAAGTCAGAATTACTAATGGCTTCTATAGAACAAAAAGCAAATTCCCTTCAGCCGATTCCTTTTGGTAATGCAGTGGACTTTAAAAACAATACAAAATATTTACCGTTAGCTATTTTACCGATTCTAGTTTTTATATTTTTTTATGTTTCAGGGAATAGTATTTTTATTTCTCAAAGTTTGGATAGAGTAGTTCATTTCAATTTAGCTTATTCTCCCCCGGCACCTTTTGAATTTGTTGTTTTAAATTCTAATCTTCAAACAAATCAGAATCAAGATTTTATTCTTCGGATTAAATCCGATGGTAAAATTATACCAGAAAATGCAATGATTTTTATAGATGACCAGAGTTATTTTATGGAATCCGACAAACCGGGTGAATTTCAGTTTAAGATAATTAAACCATCTGCAACTATTAATTTTCATATTGAGGCGAACACTGTTTCTTCTAATAAATTTGAATTGAAAGTGATTAAAGTTCCAACGATAGCTAATTTTGAAATGCAACTTTTCTTTCCGTCTTATTTGAATAGAAAATCAGAAATTATTAAAGGTACTGGGAATGCAATTATTCCTGAAGGAACTCGTGTGAATTGGATAATGAATACAGAAGCTACAGAATCTGTTAATTTGGTTAATTCTGAAACGATAATTCCTTTTCATAGAAAAGAAGCTAGTTTTAATCTTACTAAAAATATTTTTGACAATGTGGACTATGAAATTCGTACTTCGAATACCGTCGTTAAAGATTATGAAAAATTAGCCTATCAGATTTCAATGATAAGAGATCAGTTTCCTTCAATTATCGTTAATTCGACACCGGATAGTTTGAAAATTCAAAACCCGCAAAACAAGTATCTTTTAGGTCAAATTTCTGATGATTATGGATTGACAAAGCTAAATATAGTCTATTATCCAAAAAATAATTCAAAAGCCCTTAAACGAGCTATAATTGCGATAAAGAAGGCTGTTTTTGATCAATTTGTTTTTTCTTTTCCTTCAAATCTTCCGGTTGACAAGGGAACTTCTTACGAATATTATTTCGAAGTTTTTGATAACGATGCGCTCCATAATTTTAAAAGTAGCAAATCCTCTGTTTTCTCCAGTACGATATTAACGGATCTTGAAAAAGAGGAATTGTCTTTGAAACAACAAAATGAAAACATCAATAGTCTTGAAAAGTCATTACGGAATCAAGACACACAATTTTCAGAATTGGATAAAATCCAAAAAACAGGAAAAGAAAAAGTTAATCTGGAATCTAAAGACCAGCAAAAAATTAATGATTTTATCGAACGCCAAAAACTTCAGGATGAAATGATGAAGGAGTTTTCAAAAAAAATGGTTGATAATTTAGATAAATTCAAATCGGATAATAAAGATGAGTTTAAAGAAGAACTTCAAAAACGATTAGAAAAAGTCGATAAGGATTTGGACAAGAACCAAAAATTATTGGATGAACTTAAATCATTAAATGATAAAATAAAAGACGAAGATTTATTAGATAAGTTGGATAAATTTAAACAAAACAGTAAAAATCAAACTAAGAATTTAGAGCAATTAGTTGAGCTTACAAAAAAATATTATGTAGAGAAAAAAGCGGAACAACTTACGGATCAATTAGACCAATTATCCGAAAATCAAAATATTTTATCTTCTCAGGATAAACAGAACACAACTTCTAAACAAGAGGAGATTAACAAATCGTTTGATAAAATTCAATCAGATTTGAAAGATTTGGAAAAGCAAAACAGTGAATTAAAAGAACCAATAGATATTCCCAACGATGCACAGAAAGAAAAAAGTATAGAAGAAGATTTACATAAAGCTTCCGAAGAATTGCTAAAGAACAAGAAAGAATCTGCAAAACCCAAACAAAAAAGTGCTGCAAAAAAAATGAAAGAAATGGCACAGAAAATGTTGGAGAGTATGGAATCAAGTGAAATGGAGCAGATGGAAGAAGATGTAAAAATGTTACGTCAAATATTAGATAATTTATTAGCCTTTTCATTCTCGCAAGAGGAATTATTATCTGATTTTAAGGTACTTAACAACGGATCGCCATCTTTTAATAAAAAACTTAAAATCCAACAAGACTTAAAACAGCAGTTTAAACACGTAGATGATAGTTTATTTGCAATGTCGCTACGGAATCCCAAAATAGCCGAGGACATTACTAAGGAAATTGGAAATGTTCACTACAATATTGATAAGTCTTTGGAGAGTTTTGTCGACGCCCAAATACCTAAAGGGCTTTCACATCAGCAATACACCATTACATCCTCTAATAAATTATCTGATTTTTTAAGTGATCTTCTCAACAATATGCAAATGTCAATGTCTGGTAAAGGTTCAGGTAAACCCAACCCAGGAAAAGGACAAGGAATGCAATTGCCAGATATTATCAAAAAACAAAATCAAATAGGAGAGCAGCTCAAAGAAGGAATGAAAAAAGGGGATAAGCCTGGTAGTGATCAAAAGGATAATTCTGGTAAACCCAACAAAACTCAAAACGGAAAAGGTCAAGAAGGCGAAGATGGCGCAAATGCAATTATGCAAATTTACAAGGAACAGCAATTAATCAGGGAAGCTTTAGAATCGGAATTAAAAAAACGAGGGTTAAGCGGAAATGGTCAAAATGCTTTAGACCAAATGAAACAAATCGAAAAGCAACTACTCAATAAAGGATTTAATAATCAGCTTCTGCAAAAGGTTTTAAATCTTAAATACGAACTTCTTAAATTAGAGAATGCAAGTCAACAACAAGGAGAAGATAGTAAACGCCAATCGGAAAGTAATAACAAAAACTTTGGCAATCAAGCTGAACCACTTCCGGTACAGTTACAAGATTATATCAAGAGTATAGAGATTTTAAACAGACAAAGCTTACCTTTGCGCTCCAATTTTAACCATAAGGTCGAAGAATATTTTAATAAAAATGATTAGTTTTAATTACGAAACCGAATTTGAATTAGCCAACGAAGCACAAATTTCTGAATGGCTATCAAATGTTATTCTTTCAGAAAACAAAAAAGAAGGAGATGTCAATTATATCTTTTGCGATGATGCCTATTTACTTGAAATTAACCAGCAATACCTAGAACATGATACGCTTACTGATATTATAAGTTTCGATTATTCTGTAGGAAATGAATTACACGGAGATATATTTATCTCTGTTGAACGAGTGGCCGAGAATGCAACAGATTACAATGTCACTTTTGAAGAAGAGTTAAAAAGAGTTTTCGTTCACGGCTTGTTGCACTATTGTGGCTATAAGGATAAGACAGATGAAGACACTCTTGTTATGCGGACAAAAGAAAATGAAAAAATCGCAATGTTTCACGTGGAACAATAATTGACAATTTGATTTCTAAAATAACGTTTTAAGTTTATAAATCAACTTGATTAATAAGTGGGATTATTGCTAATTTCTAATTTGTTTCACGTGGAACAATAGATACAGATTTTTTAAAGTTTAGAATCTTTTTAAACTTTCAAATTATATTAAAAATAAATACAATGTTTCAAGAAGAATACGATGTTATAGTGGTTGGTGCAGGACATGCCGGATCAGAAGCGGCGGCTGCGGCGGCCAACATGGGTTCCAAAACCTTGTTAGTCACTATGAGTCTGCAAAACATAGCTCAAATGTCATGTAATCCTGCTATGGGCGGAATTGCAAAAGGTCAAATCGTTAGAGAGATTGATGCGTTAGGGGGTTACTCCGGTATTGTTTCTGACAGAACGGCTATTCAGTTTAAGATGTTGAATAAGTCAAAAGGACCCGCAATGTGGTCGCCTAGAGTTCAAAGTGATCGTATGCGATTTGCTGAAGAGTGGCGATTAATGTTAGAGCAAACTCCAAATCTTGATTTTTATCAAGAGATGGTAAAAGGATTGGTTATTGAAAACGGAAAAATCCGAGGAATTAAAACATCTTTGGGTATAGAAATTAAAGCAAAATCAGTTGTTCTAACTAACGGAACTTTTCTAAATGGTTTAATTCACATTGGAGAAAAACAATTTGGTGGAGGTAGAGCAGGAGAAAGTGCAGCTTACGGAATAACCGAAGATCTAGTTAATGCTGGTTTTGAATCGGGTAGAATGAAAACAGGAACGCCCCCAAGAGTAGATGGTCGCTCTTTGGATTACTCCAAAATGAACGAAGAAAAAGGGGATGCCAAGCCGGATAAATTTTCTTATTCGGATATAACCAAACCTTTAATTCATCAAAGATCATGTCATATGACCTATACTTCTTTGGATGTACACGATATTTTGAGGGAAGGTTTTGATCGTTCTCCTATGTTTAATGGAAGAATTAAAAGTCTTGGCCCAAGATATTGTCCTTCTATTGAAGATAAAATTAATCGTTTTGCAGATAAGGAAAGACATCAATTGTTCGTAGAACCCGAAGGTTGGAATACCGTAGAAGTATACGTAAATGGTTTTTCAACTTCTTTACCGGAAGACATACAATTCAAAGCGCTACGTTCGGTTGTCGGTTTTGAAAAGGTTAAATTTTTCCGTCCTGGTTATGCTATTGAATACGATTATTTTCCACCTACGCAATTAAAACATACACTAGAAACTAAGTTAGTGGAAGGTTTATATTTTGCTGGACAAATTAATGGAACAACAGGATATGAAGAAGCAGCTTCCCAAGGTTTGATGGCGGGTATTAATGCAGCACTAAAAGTTCAGGAGCGAGCCCCTTTAATTCTAAAAAGAGACGAAGCTTATATTGGAGTTTTAATTGACGATTTAATTACAAAAGGAACTGAAGAGCCTTATAGAATGTTTACTTCCAGAGCAGAATACAGAACCCTTTTACGCCAAGATAATGCTGATTTCAGATTGACACCAATGTCATTTGAATTGGGTTTAGCTTCAGAGAAAAGGTTGCGTAGAATGGAACATAAACTCAAGGAATCCGAAAAGATGGTTGCTTTCTTTAAAGAGACCAGTGTTACAGCCGCAGAGATGAATCCGATTTTAGAATCAAAAGAAACGGCTTTAGTTAATCAATCGGATAAGATGTTTAAGATTTTTTCTCGTCCCCAAATTGATTTGGAAGACATGAAAAAGTTTGATAAAGTTGCCGAATATATTGCTTCAAATGACTTAGATCAGGAGATATTAGAACAAGCCGAAATCCAAGTTAAGTATTCAGGATACATTGAAAAGGAACGTAACAATGCCGATAAATTGACCCGTTTAGAAGACGTGAAAATTCCGGAATCCTTTGATTACAATAAAATTAAATCAATGTCAATCGAAGCGAAACAGAAGTTAACTAAGATTAGACCGATTACAATTTCACAAGCTTCTAGAATCAGTGGAGTTTCACCTAGCGACATTTCGGTGTTGTTAATTTATATGGGACGATAGATGTTTCACGTGGAACGAAGTTCGGCAAGTGCTATTTACAAAGGAAAAGTAGGATTATTAATTACTTTTTTATTGTTTACCAGTTGTATTGGAACAAGGCAGACTATCCAGATTCCGGATTATCTTTTAGTCCTAAATGGAAAAGAAATTATTGGGAATAAAGGTTTGACGGCTTTTGTTTTTGAAAACAATAGTAGGAAAATGCCTTTTGAACAGTATCTCGCTTTTAAGTTCAAAGCCGATAATTATTCGCAAAAAGAGTTTTGGGTAAACTTCGATAATAGTAAGTTCAAAATCATTGTTTATGATTATGCCGAATTCGAAAAATATTTTATCAGTGCTAATTATTCGCCAATAAATTTAGAACCTGAGAATTCACAATCCACCGATAAAAGAAAATTCATTGCCTTGTCAATGATTAATTCTTTTAATGAAGATTGTTTAGCCGAAGGTTCCTTATATAAAAATAATGCTACAAACTATTTAAAAAAATTAAAAGACGAATACAATAATCAGTAATGGATATTTCAAAAACTAAAATGTTTCTAGCAGTAAAAGACCATTCCGTTTCAAAGGAAAATTTCGAATTGTTTAGAGAGGAATCGCTAGATCTTCTAATTACTCATCCGCAGCCTGAGGAGAAAAATTTAGCCAAATATTACGAAAGCGATGATTATATTTCACATACGGATGGAAAACGATCCTTGTTTGAAAAGGCCTATCATTTTGTAAAGTCAATTGCATTAAACAGCAAACTTAACTTAATAAATAATTTGCAACCTTCAAAAGGGAAGCTGTTGGATATTGGAGCAGGAACTGGAGATTTTCTTTTAGTAGCAAAACAAAATGGTTGGAGTATAACGGGAGTTGAGCCAAGTGAAAAAGCAAAATCAATTGCAATTAAAAAAGGGGTTTCATTTGTAGAAAACACCAATTCATTAGACGACCATTCATTTGATTTAATTAGTATGTGGCATGTATTGGAACACGTGCCAAATCTAGAAGATCAGATTAAAGAATTGAAAAGGTTGTTAAAACCAAACGGAACCATTTTAATTGCAGTTCCAAATTTTAATTCTTTCGATGCAAAACATTATGGTGCTTTCTGGGCAGCATATGATGTACCAAGACATTTGTGGCATTTTTCGAAAACAGCAATTCGGAAACTTTTTCAAAAAGAAGATTTAGAACTTCAAAAAGTAATGCCAATGAAATTTGATGCGTTTTATGTTTCATTGCTATCTGAAAAATACAAATCTGGAAAAATGAATTTCATCAATGCTTTTGTCATAGGATTACGATCTAATTTAAAAGCAAAGCAATCTTTAGAGTTTTCGTCTCATATATACGTGATAAAAAACGCTAAAAACGGAATTAAAAAGCCATAATGAATGATTTCTGCTTTAAATAAGAAATCCCTGCAATTTTCTTTATATGCTTTTAAACAGCTTTATTTGAATCCAAAAATCATAACACATTGCTATATTAAATCTAAACTCAATAACATTTCCTTATAGTGAACAAAATCACTTGAATTAATTAAAGTTTTCAAGAATAAAGTTTTTAAACTAAATTTTTATACTTTTGAAATCAATTAAAAAAACAAATAAAATTTTATAATGAAAAAATCCATTTTAATTATTGCAATAGCATTTTCAATTATTTCTTGCAACAAAACTGCAGAAGTTAAAGAATCAAAAACAGCTTATGTTGACACTTCAAAATTATTAGAAGAATACACAGAAGCAAAAGATATTCAAGCGAAATACAAAACCAAATCGGAAGAGATGGGAAAAGAATTAGAAGCTGAAGTGAATCGTTTCAAATCAGATGCTGCTAATTTTCAAAAAAATGCACAAGCAAACGGTCAAGCATGGGCGCAACAAAATGGAGCTGAATTGCAAAAAAGAGAACAACAATTAAGTTATGCTCAACAAGGAATGCTACAACAATTGCAACAAGAAAGTGGTGTCGAAATGGATTCATTAGTAGTTAACGTGAAAAAATTTATAAAAGATTACGGCAAACAAAAAGGATATTCCTACATTTTTGGAACTGGAGAAGCAGCTTCAATTTTATATGCAGAAGATAAATATGATATCACAAAAGAGATCACTCAGCTTTTAAATGACAAATATAAATCAGCACCAAAAGATGGCTCAACTGACGTAAAAGCGGATGCGAAAAAAGAAATTCAAGCTTTAGAAAAAAAGAAATAATCAGGTAAATTACCTTTAGTAATAAACCTTCATCTTATTTGAGATTGAAGGTTTTTTTATGCCTAAAATTTAAACGAAATGCATCCTTAATATAAAATAAATAGTACGTAATTTGTTCAAAATCAATACTTATAATTTAAAAATTAATACCTTGAATTTAAATGTAACTTCTGTTTTTTCAAAATAATAATGATAATAATCATTTTAAGACTCAAGATTTTCTTTACATTTAAGCTTTAATTTATACGCCAAATGGAAAATATATCAGAAGAAGCAAAATACACACTTCAATTTATCAATCAAACACAACGTTCCATTTTTTTAACAGGAAAAGCGGGTACGGGCAAAACTACACTCCTAAAAGAAATAATTCGTTCGACACATAAGAATGTTGTTGTTGTTGCTCCAACTGGAATTGCAGCTTTAAATGCTTCGGGTGTAACTATTCATTCTTTGTTTCAATTGCCTTTCGGAGGATTCGTACCCGATACTATTGCTCCAGATTTTTCTGATTCTGTAAAATTTGAATCTAAAAATACCTTAGTAAGACATTTTAAAATGAGTGGTTCTAAAAAATCAGTTATTCGAAATATGGAATTATTGATTATTGATGAAGTAAGTATGCTTCGTGCTGATTTATTGGATGCAATTGATTTTATGCTCCAATCAGTTCGTAAAAAGAAACTTCCTTATGGTGGTGTCCAGATTTTATTTATTGGTGATTTGTTGCAATTACCCCCTGTTATAAGGGAGGAGGAATGGAGAACTTTGAAAAACTATTACAAAGGGAAATTCTTCTTTCATTCTCATGTTATTCAACAAAATCCACCTTTATACATTGAACTTTCTAAAATTTTTAGGCAAACAGATGGTGCTTTTATTTCCATTTTAAATAATTTGCGTAACAATCAGATTTCAAAAGAAGATATCCAAAATCTTAACGAGTATGTAAAACCTAATTTTGATTTCAAATCAAATAAAGGGTACATCACTCTAACGACGCACAATGCTAAAGCGGATGCAATGAATGCAAAAGCGCTTGATAATCTAGAAGGAAAATCAGTTCATTATAAGCCGGAAGTCGTTGGTGATTTTCCGGATAAAATATTTCCTGTCGATGAAAATTTAGAATTAAAAATAGGAGCACAGGTCATGTTTGTTAAAAATGATTTATCTCTTGAAAAAAATTATTTCAATGGGAAAATGGGAATAATCAAATCACTTTCCAGTCAGGAAATATTAGTCCATTTTCCAGAGGAAAACAAAACGATCGAAGTCGATAAATACGAATGGCAAAATATTCGCTACAAAGTGAATGAAATGACGAAGGAAATTGATGAAGATGTTTTAGGGACATTTGTTCATTATCCACTCAAATTAGCTTGGGCAATAACAGTCCATAAAAGTCAAGGTTTGACTTTTGATAAAGCAGCGCTTGATGTTTCACAAGTTTTTCTTCCGGGGCAAGCATATGTTGCTTTATCGCGTTTAAGATCATTAGAAGGCCTTGTTTTGTTGTCTCCTTTGCGAATGAACGGTATTTCAAACGATCAGGACGTAATGAATTATTCCTTGAACAAAGCAACAGAGGAAGTTTTAAAAACAACCTTAAAACAAGAAACGAAAAACTTCATTCATAATTATCTTAAAAATGCTTTTGATTGGACAGAATTAGCACAAGAATGGCGGAACCACCAATTTAGTTATAATGAAAAATCGGAAATTTCCGAAAAATCAAAACAGGCAGCTTGGGCAAGAAATAATTCGGAAAGAGTTGGAAATTTGGTAGATCCAGCTAGAAAGTTCCTGTCTCAACTGAACCAACTTTTTTCTTCAGACGATTTTGATATCCACTTTATTTCAGATAGAATCCATGCTGCTTATAATTACTTTTTTGTCCCAATGGATAAATTAGTGGAGGAAATTCTTTGGAAAATTGAAGAAGTTAAACGAACCAAAAAAGTAAAAGCCTTTTATGAAGAATTAATGGTTTTAGAAGATTTGCAAACCAGGGCGATTCTGCGACTTATGAAAGCACAATTGTTAATTGAAACAATTGCTTCCGGTATAAGTATTTCAAAAGAAAATTTAAACTCCGAAACAATTAAAACATACAGAATCAATAAAATTTCTGAAATTCAAACGAAGTTTAAATCAGTTAATGTGATTCTAATTGAGGACGAATTGGATTTAGAGCGTTATGCTTCCAAAAAATCATCCAAAATAAAAGAACCCAAAAAATCAACCGTTCAGGAAACATATGAATTGTGGCTTGATAAAAACACCGTTAAAGAAATTGCAAGAATTAGAAAACTAACCCAACAAACTATTTGGGGACATTTTGCCAAATTAATTGAAGCACAAAAAATAAATATTTCGGATGTTTTACCCGAAAATAAAAGACAAGAATTGACCCAACTTTTTGATAATTACAAGGAAGATTCTTTAAATAATTTAAAAGAACAAGTTGGAAATGCCTTCAGTTGGGACGAATTAAAAATGTTTAAAGCGAGCAGAACCATTTCTTAGCTCAGCCAATAAACCACTAAAATTGCTGGAATAAAATAAATAACTATCGTTCTTGCTCCATCATAATCTTTGGCTAAGCGTTGGCCAAAAAGCAGCATGATAAGTGTTATACAAGAAAAAATACCGCCATATAAACCATAGGTTCTTTCGTTGTTGATTATTAATTGGATGATACCCACAACACACAGAATTCCAGAAATTAATTCTAAAATTAATACGTGAATAAGTGCTAAAGGAACAAGATTTCGGAGTCTTGTTTTTTCAAAATGACCTTTGAGCCAGGCTACATTTCCGTTCCAATCCATTACTTTGTCGTAACCGGATTGAATAAAAGTTACTGCTAATAAAGCTAAAATTAAAATAGAGGCGATGTTGAACATAGGATTATTTTTTATGGATTAAACGAGTCAATTTTATAGATAAATCGGTCAATATTATTTTAGCACTTCCATTGCGTTCAATATGATATATTGCATCCGAAAGTTCTTTAAAAATTTCATGGATATTATTTCCATTTACAAAAGGCGCGAAATTCTCCAGTTTGAATTTTTCAACTCGAGGTTCCATATAAACTAAACTTGTTGTTTGATAATTCAGCAATAAAGCTTGTCGAAACATATCTATGCAAAAATGCAGAAATTTCTTTTGAGTTTCTCTTCCCAAACCGGCAATTTGATCACTCCAATTAATTAAATCCTGAATGGCAGCAGCATTACCTTTTGCTCTAAAAGCAGCCCGAACCCAATCTACAAACCATTTTTCGAAAAACAAATCTTCACTTTTTTCCTCTAATAATTGTAAAGCTTTATTATAATTTCCTTGAGATTGATGCGCTATTTTAGTCGCTTTTCGGGCTTCAATATTTTCACGTGAAACTAAAGCTTCCGCAATTACTTTCTCAGGTAAAGCATTAAAATTTAGCAATTGACAACGCGATCGAATGGTTTGAATCAAGTCCTCTTCGTTCTCAGTAATAAGGATAAATAGGGTTTTATCGGTTGGTTCTTCAAGTAATTTCAAGAGTTTATTCGAAGCAGGAATATTCAATTTATCAGCCATCCAAATAATCATAATTTTATATCCGCCTTCATACGATTTCAAAGCAAGAGACTTCAATATTTCCTGAGCATCTTCTACACGAATTTCTCCTTGCTTATTTTGAACACCCATAATCCGATACCAATCGAACAATCCACCGTAAGGATTTTCAGAAAGAAAATGTCGCCAGTCAATAATGAAATCCAAACTTTTTGGTTTGGTTTTTACCTCTTCCGTTGTTACTGTTGGATAAATAAAATGCAAATCAGGGTGAGAAAAAGCTTCGAATTTCAAATTACAAGATTCATTTCCACCCGAATTCTCATTACCAATATTGGAACATAATATATATTGCGCATAAGCCATCGCCATCGCCAGAGTTCCACTTCCTTCGGGTCCAACAAACAATTGCGCATGAGGAATTCTTCCCAAACTTGCGCTTTGTGTAAGATGATTCTTAATATGTTCCTGACCTAAAATTTCTGAAAATAGCATAAAGCAAATATAG
>CANEZU010000004.1 GCA_947444255.1 Flavobacteriaceae bacterium
CATCAATTCTAAAACAGCGATGTTTGGTGCGATTTCTATATTTCTATACACCAGTATTTATACGCCATTAAAAACAATGACACCCTTGTCGGTATTTGTTGGGGCTTTTCCGGGTGCAATTCCATTTATGTTAGGCTGGGTTGCAGCAACCGGAGAGTTTGGTATAGAGGCAGGAACTTTGTTTTTGATACAATTCTTCTGGCAGTTCCCACATTTTTGGGCTATTGGTTGGTTTTTATATGAGGATTATGAGAAAGCCGGCTTCTTTATGCTGCCTTCTGGAAAAAAAGATAAATCCACTGCATTACAAATTATTTTATACACGATATGGTTGATAATTGCCTCATTATTGCCAGTTATGGGCTACACCGGACGATTGTTTATAACGCCGATTAGTGCAGTTGTTGTGTTTTTATTAGGGTTATGGATGTTGTATTATGGTGTGAGACTCTATCAATTAAGAACTTCAAAAGCCGCTAGAACATTAATGCTGGTAAGTGTTTCCTACATTAGTTTGTTGCAAATAGTATATATATTAGATAAATTTTTAAGATAATGATACAAGAAAACAATCCTGCAGTAGAATTAAAAATGAAAACCGAAAGGTCTTATAAATTGATTTTGTTATTTGCCATGGTAAGCATGATAATGATGTTTGCCGGATTAACGAGTGCGTTTGTGGTGAGTAAATCTAGAACAGATTGGTTGAAGGATTTTCAATTGCCAACGGCTTTTTTTTACAGTACAGCTGTAATTATAGCTTGTAGTTTAACTTTTCATTTAGCAAAAAAATCAATTCAAAAAGATAATAGGACTGCAACTAGTTCGTATCTTTTAGCTACTTTAGCGCTTGGAATTGTGTTTGTGATTTTTCAATTCATGGGCTTTGGTGAAATTGTTTCTTCAGGCTACTATTTTACTGGCAGTGAAAGCTCTATAACAACTACATTTCTATATGTTATAACAATGGTGCATTTAGCCCATCTAGGTGGTGGAATTATTTCACTTCTGATTATAATTTATAATCATTTTAAACAAAAATACAATTCAACTCAAACCCTTGGTATAGAGCTAGGTGCAATGTATTGGCACTTCCTTGATTTATTATGGGTTTATTTGTTTTTATTTTTATATTTCTTTAAATAAGAAAAAAACGTAAATTTGGGAACTTTTTAACGATTAAATTTTATGGAAGCGACAGTTAGTACTGCAAACAACGAAGAGAAAACATGGGGTGGGGGAAATGAGCCTATCGGAGCAAGTTATGGTAAATTAATGATGTGGTTTTTTATCCTATCCGATGCTTTAACTTTTTCAGGATTCCTAGCAGCCTATGGTTTCTCTAGATGCAAATTTATTGACAATTGGCCTTTAGCAGATGAAGTGTTTACACACTTTCCATTTATGCATGGTGTTTCTGCCCCAATGTATTATGTGGCTTTAATGACTTTTATATTGATTTTTTCATCTGTAACAATGGTTTTGGCCGTTGATGCGGGTCATCATCTGAATAAATCAAAGGTTACATTTTATATGTTTTTGACAATTATTGGAGGTCTTATATTTGTTGGATCACAAGCTTGGGAATGGAAAAATTTCATACATGGTGAATACGGTGCTGTAGAAACAAAAGGAGGAAGTTTACTTCAGTTTGTTAATAATAAAGGCGAAAGAGTAGCACTTGCTGATTTTGCAGTTATTTTACCGGAACGCAGAGAGCATTTAGACCGAAGCAAAGGAAAATGGTTTATGGAAGGACCTACGGTTCCTAGTTATTCTGTTGCTGAAGTTCAAGCCGGTTTTAAAGCACATCCTGAATTGTTAGTTCGTACAGAAATAATTTATAAAGATGACGCTGCAGCAAAAAGTGATTTAAAAATAGATCATACTTTAAGCAAACATAAACACAAAACAGTTTTAACACGTGCGGAATCCGAATTCAGATTAGCATCTTCTGCTTACGTTGTTGAAGGAGCAAACTTGACAAGAAATGAGTATGGAAGCAAATTGTTTGCCGATTTCTTTTTCTTTATCACAGGTTTTCACGGTTTTCACGTTTTTACAGGAGTTATAATTAATATCATTATTTTCTTTAATGTATTAGTGGGAACTTATGAAAAAAGAAGAAGTTATGAAATGGTAGAAAAAGTTGGACTATATTGGCACTTTGTCGATTTAGTTTGGGTATTTGTATTTACATTCTTCTATTTAGTTTAATTTTTAAGATTAATAATATGTCACACGAACACGTATCGAATACCAATAGAATTTGGTTAGTTTTTGGAATATTATCCGTAATTACAACTGTAGAAGTTGCTTTGGGGATTATCAAACCTGACTTTTTACATATGAATGCCTTTTTGAGTATGAATTTACTTAACTGGATATTTATTATTTTAACCATTGTTAAAGCTTACTATATTGTTTGGGCTTTTATGCATATGGAAGGAGAGAAAACCAGTTTAAGTTGGATGGTCGTTGCTCCTTTTGTATTCTTAGTAATATACTTACTTTTCATCCTTTTGGTTGAAGCAGATTATATTTTTGAGGTTTTTAAAAATGCCACTATTAAATGGAATTTTTAACAACATATTAATTATAAAAAAAGACGGTATATCACCGTCTTTTTTTATTTTTGTACTGTACTAATTCGAGTTCCAAAAATGAAAAAAAACCTCGTTCTCTTCGCACTTTTTATTTTCCCTATTGTTGCTTATCTTTTTTTTGCTACGGGTGTAAATAAATTCATGTTTTTGCCTACTGTAACTCCAAATGTTCCTGATTTAGGTCATTGGCATTCTTTGAGCGGAGAACCGGTTACCTTAAATAAAAAGATTACAATTTTAGGATTTACTGGAAATAATATCTTATACAATAAAGGAAATTATTTTAATCTGAATCAAAAGATATATCTTAAAAATCAAGCATTCAAAGATTTTCAATTTGTCATGATAGCTCCCGAAGGTACTCAGGACGAGGTAAAGAAAGTTCTTAAAGGTTTAAGTGATTTGTCAGATGAATCAAAGTGGTTGTTTGTTTTTGCTCCCGAAAATGAAATTCAGGTTTTTTATGATAAGTTGAAACTAAAGGGCAAATTGGACAGTCACTATGGGACAAAAAATGTTTTTATAATCGATAAGAAACGAAGTCTTAGAGGTAGAAAAGACAAAGATGAATACAAGGAAGGATATGATGCTTCCTCACCATCTGACTTATACAATGAGATGACTGACGATGTAAAAGTAATTCTAGCCGAATATCGTTTAGCCCTTAAAAGAAACAATGCAGACAGGCAAATTTAAATTTTTCAAAAAGTCATAATTATGCTTAAAAATAAATCATATATCGGAATTTCTTTTGTCATTTTGATTTTTGGAATATTTGCAATTCCTAAAATAATAGAACGTATTCAAAATGGTGATGTGGTTAAAGGTGATCGCCTCGATAACGTTTCAAATCACGGTTTAACTGATGAACGTTTAATGCTTATTGGACCTGCTCCTAAGTTTAAACTAACCGATCAGAATGATAAGTTGATTTCTAATGCTGATTACGCTGGTAAAGTTCATGTGATTGAGTTTTTCTTTACAAGTTGTCCATCAATTTGTCCAGTGATGAATAAGAATATGATTGATATTCAAAATAATTTCTTCGGAAATCCAAATTTTGGAATAGTTTCAATCTCAATAGATCCCGAACACGACTCCCCAAAAGTATTAAAGTCACATGCTGAATTATTAGGGGTAAAATCTACCAATTGGCATTTTTTGACAGGAGATAAAAAGTATATTTTTGATATAGCGAACAAGGGTTTCAACCTCTATGTTGGAGAAAATTCTAAAGTTAAAGGAGGTTTTGAACATTCTGGTTTATTTGCTCTGGTAGATAAAAAAGGGAACATACGTTGTAGAAAGGACGATTATGGTAATCCAATCTTGTATTATGACGGTCTTGAAAAAAAAGGAGTTAAAGAGATTCAACAAGATATAGCAATTTTATTAAGAGAATAATGGAAAAAGAATTAGCAGAAAAAAAATATAGTAAAATTATTACTTTAATATCTATCGCAATACCAGCAGCAGTTGTTGTTTTGTTCAGTGTACGATTAAAAGATTTTGGGTTTAATGTCGAACCACTCTCTTTTTTACCACCAATATATGCTACCATAAATGGAATTACAGCCTTGATATTGATTTCGGGTGTTCTTGCTATTAAAAACGGAAAAAGAAAATTACACCAAAGCTTAATGACTTCAGCAATTGTTCTTTCATTACTGTTTTTAGTGATGTACATTGCCTATCATATGACTGCAGATTCGACTAAATTTGGTGGAGAAGGTTTGATCAAATACGTTTACTTTTTTATCTTAATTACACACATTTGTCTTTCAATTGCAATTATACCTTTAGTTATGATCACTTATGTGAGAACTTTGTCGGAACAATTTGACCGTCATAAAAAAATTGCTAAGATCACTTTTCCAATTTGGTTGTATGTTGCTGTAACTGGAGTTATAGTTTATTTGATGATTTCACCCTATTATGTATATTAAAAAAATAGTATTTTTAGTACTTCTTTCCTTATTTTTCACCACTCCTTCTGTCGCTCAATGTGCCATGTGTCGTGCTGCGGTTGAAAGTGAAGGAAATGGTGTGAAAGCAGAAGCAATTAACGACGGAATTGTTTATTTAATGGTGATTCCTTATGTTCTTGTTGCCGGAATTGGTTTCGCAGTTTATAAAATGAAAAAGAAATAATTTTTTTATTTAGAACCATCAACTTTTATGTTGATAGCTCCATTTATATTAATAAAGGCAAGAATTGCTTTATTCGTTAATTGTATTTTTTTAAAGGCAATATCTTCTATTGTTCCATTTATATAAACGCCCGTCATAGGTGAATAATTTTTAAGATATTTTAAAATATTCTGTTTCCCTTCATCAAGATTTGGTTTTATAGAATACCTGCAATTTGCTTGAATTTTTTTTAAAAAATAGGATTGCGCCATCCAATTTGCAGTTCTAATTAAATGGTTTTTGGTGTCTAGTACATACTCTAATTTATCGAAATAAATTTCTTTGGTTTGTTCATTGTACTCGGGGAAACCACTTAAATAGATTTTACCATTTACACTTCCAGACACTTCCAATGCTATAATCATTTTTCCCTTAGTATGCCAAATAGCTACATTTTGAATAAGAATTTTTCTGTTTCCACTTGCGAATTCTTTTCCTGAAAAATTAGAACTTATTATTTTTGAAACATCCTGATAGGTTGATACTGCTATAATATTTGCATTAATTTTTTCTGGAACTTTCGATATCGCTTTTAAAATTATTTTATTCTTATCAAATAAAGAAATTGGCTTTTGACCAACAATAGTTTCGATTGTGCATTTTAAACCCATTTCAAAGGTGATGTTTTCTGATTCGAGCTTCGCATCAGTAGTGTACAATTCTAATGGTACAATTCTCAACCAGCTTTGATAGGTTGAGCTCATTTCAAATGGCGTGCATATTTTTTCTAGCGCCTCCATTACATTTGGTTTAAAATCTAAAGATTTCGACACCGCTTCATCTATTTTTTTTTCAATTTTCGATTTAAATAGTTGAATGGTTGGATTGATCAGATAGGTTATCGGAATTGCTTTTCCCATTATATTAATTGTGGGACTTTCATTCCAATCGAAAGATTTTAATTCGGTATGTGTGTATAGTTTCCAATTTGTCAGATTCACTTCGCTAATTAAAGTCAGATTTCCATTTAAGTTGAATTCACGGGTGTTGTATAATGAAAGGCCTATTTTGTTTGTGCCTAATCGATATTTAATAAATGCTTTTAATGGAAAGATTGTTTTTATTTTTCCGGACTCATTTTCGATAGAAATCGGTGCCAATTTCCAAATTTTAATTTCATAATTGTCGTCTTCAATGGTATTATCTTCGTAGATAAGGCCCGTTAAAAGCGTATTTGTTTTATTTTCAATGTCTATAAGTTTTAATTTTATTGGCATATTAATATAGGAAGGTGTGTTATCATATAATATAGGCGATGCGTCATCTGGTTCCGGTTTTAGCGCTTCTATTTTTAGTGATGATGAGCAAGCTATCATTGTTAAAATGCAACTAATACTTAAACTATATAAAATGATTTTCTTCATAAACTCATTGTTTGATATACCATGTAAAATTACTCAAAACGCATCTATTTTTATAAAACATGTAACAAATTCAAGCCCTTCAAGTCTAATACTTCAAACAGTTAATTAGACTCAATTTTTTTGTTAGCCAAAATACTATTATTTAATAATTAATAGTGTTAAATATTTATTCAAACTATGATAGAAATTAAAGACTTACACAAATCCTATAAAATGGGAGCTTCCGAATTACATGTGTTGAAAGGAATTAATTTTAATATCAAAGAAGGTGAATTAGTAGCAATTATGGGATCATCAGGTTCTGGTAAATCTACCTTATTGAATATTCTTGGAATTCTTGACGAAGCGGATTCAGGAAGTTATGTTTTAGATAATGTTCCGATTAAAAACTTAAATGAAACAATAGCCTCTAAATATAGAAATCAATTTTTAGGTTTTGTCTTCCAATCTTTTAATTTGATAAATTATAAAAGCGCTTTGGATAATGTTGCTTTGCCGCTTTATTATCAAGGTTTGAAAAGAAAAGAACGCAATGAAATTGCAATGTCTTATCTTGAAAAAGTTGGTTTGGCCTCACATTCCCATCATTTGCCTAACGAACTTTCGGGTGGACAAAAACAACGTGTAGCTATAGCTAGAGCAATGGCTTCTAATCCTAAAGTTTTATTAGCCGATGAACCAACAGGTGCTTTAGATACCAAAACTTCTTATGAAGTGATGGAATTAATCCAAGGTATTAATGATGAAGGGAAAACCATTTTAATTGTTACACATGAGCCTGATATTGCGGCAATGTGTAAAAGAAATGTGGTTTTAAAAGATGGTTTAATTATAGACGATAAGTTAGTTGAACAAGTTAGAGCCTCTTCTTATGTTTAATATTGAACGCTGGCAAGAAATATTTGAGGCTATAGCCAAAAACAAATTGAGAACTATTCTCACGGGAATTTCTGTGGCTTCTGGAATTTTTATATTAGTAATTCTATTAGGTGTTGGAAAAGGAATTCAAAATGGTATTGAAAAACAGTTTGAACGTGATGCAGATGGAATTGTAGAAGTTTGGTCAGGAACAACTACTATGGAATACAAAGGTTTAAATCCAGGAAGACAAATTCAATTTCATAATGCCGACTACGATATTACGGTTCAAAAATTGGGAGATCAAATCGATAGAAAATCATCAACCTATAGCTTTTGGAATGGAGAGATTGTTTATGGTGCCGAAACGGGTACCTATCAGTACCGTGGCGTTTATCCTGATTACCAAGTCATAGAAAATGCAACAGTAACAGAAGGTCGCTTTATTAATGCTAATGATATTTCAAATAGTGAAAAGGTGGCTGTTATTGGTCAAAAAGTAAAATTAGATTTGTTTAAAGAAAAAGATCCAATTGGAGAACAAATTGCAGTTAGTAAAATTAACTTTAAGGTTATTGGTGTATTTACAGATCCAGGAGGAGAACGCGAAGAATCAAGAGTTTTTTTGCCAATAACGACAACACAGCAGGCCTATGGCATTGCTGATAAAATCTCTAACCTAGCTTTTACATTGGTTAAGAAAGATAATTATGAAGAGGCATTGAAAGCTTCAAATAAATTTACCTCAGAAATAGGACAGTTATTGAGAGGAAAAAATACAATAGCACCAGATGATTTGAGTGCTTTAGGAGTAAATAGCTCTATTGAAAATGCTAAACAATTTTATGATTTAAATCTTTATATCCGTTTGTTTTTTTGGTGGGTGGGAATTTGTACCATAATTGCGGGTGTAGTAGGTGTTAGTAATATCATGCTAATTATTGTTAAAGAGCGTACTAAAGAGATTGGAATTAGAAAAGCACTCGGGGCTTCTCCGGTTTCTATAATTGGAATGATATTACATGAATCAATATTTATTACTACAATATCTGGATTCGTAGGCCTTTTGATGAGTTTACTTCTTCTTGAATTAGCGGGTCCTCAAATTAAAAGTGAGTATTTTTTAAATCCTGAAGTTGATTTTGGAGTTGCCCTGACCACACTGGCTTTGTTAGTTTTTTCAGGTGCTCTTGCTGGGTTTTTCCCTGCATATAGAGCAGCTAAAATTAAACCTATTGTAGCACTTAGAGACGAATAATTATGTTTGATAAAGATAAATGGAACGAAATACTAGAAGCTTTAACGGCTAATACTTTCAGAACAATACTGACGGCCTTTGGAGTTTTCTGGGGTATTTTTATTTTGGTTATATTGTTAGCCGCAGGAAATGGATTAGAGAATGGCGTGAAAAAAGGTTTTGGCGGAATAGCCACTAATAGTATGTTTATGTGGAGCCAGACGACATCAAAACCCTATAAAGGATTGCCGCAAACAAGAACTTATAATTTTAAAAATGGCGATGTTCAGGCCTTAAAAGAAAGTTTTCCGGATCTTTTATATGTTTCTCCCCGAAATCAATTGGGCGGATTTGAAGGAGCTAATAATGTTATTAGAGGAACTAAATCGGCTGCCTACACAATTTATGGCGATTATCCAGAGTATATAAAACAAGAATCCTTAGATATTATTAAAGGACGTTTTGTAAATCAACAAGATATTCTTTTAAGCAGAAAAGTTGCGGTAATTGGCCAAGGTGTAATTAATGAACTGTATACCTTGAATGAAGAAGTTATTGGAACTTATATAAAAGTGAATGGGGTAAATCTTATGGTTGTTGGAGTTTATAATTCCAAATCGAGAGATAATGGAGGAGGCGAGGCTGCTCAAAAAAATATATTCATGCCTTTTACTGCTTTTCAACAAGCCTTTAACTATGGAGATACTGTTGGTTGGATGGCAATTACTGCAAAGGACAATGCTTCAATCACAGCGCTAAAGCCAAAAATTTTATCGTTTATGAAGGCCCGACATTCGATTAGTCCTGATGATGACAGAGCTATTGGAAATTTTGATTTGTATGAAGAATTTCAAAAAGTTCAAGGCTTATTTTTGATTCTAAAATTCATCGCTTATTTTGTGGGTACTTTGGTTTTGCTTTCTGGAGTTATTGGGATTTCGAATATCTTACTTATTGTAGTCAAAGAACGAACGAATGAAATTGGAATCAGGAGAGCATTGGGAGCAACTCCAGCTGCAATTCGTTCCCAGATATTATCAGAAGCTATATTTTTGACTATAATTTCGGGAATGTTAGGCATTGCTATGGCAACAGGAGTGTTATTTGGGGTTAATAAAATATTGGATAAAATGGGAGATGAAAATACCATGTTTGCAAATCCTAGCGTAGATCTGTCTGTTGTTTTCATCGCCTTACTTATATTAGTGGGCTCGGGAATTTTAGCTGGATTCATACCCGCACAAACAGCAATTAATATTAAACCAGTTGATGCTTTAAGAACTGAATAAAATAAATTTAAAAATAAAATTATAATCTATTAATCAAATATCACAATGAAAAAAGGACTAACTATAACCATTCTAATCTTGATTGTATTTGTATTTTCGGGAGCTTTATATTATTTGTATGCAAAAAATCAGGAGTCTCCTGTGGTGTATGTATTAGATAAAGCAGAAATCAAAACAATTGTCAAAAATACAATTGCAACTGGGCATATTGTTCCTAATGAAGAAGTATTAATTAAACCAAATATTTCCGGAATTATAGAAACCGTATATATCAAAGCAGGAGAAACTATTAAAGCAGGTGATTTAATTGCTAAAATTAGAGTTGTTGCTAATGTTTCTAATTTGAGTAGTTCTCAAAATCAGGTTCAAACAAGCAAAATTGCATTAGATAATCAGGAAAAATTATTTAAAAGACAAAAAACTTTATATGATAAAGGCGTAATCTCTGCCAATGATTTCGATGCTGCTCAATTGGGCTATAATCAGGCAAAACAAAATTATTCTGCTGCTCAACAAGGATTTGAAATTGTAAAAACAGGAACAACTTCCGGACTTGGTAATTATGCGAATACTTTAATTCGTTCAACTGTAAACGGAATGGTGCTTGATGTTCCCGTAAAAGTAGGGAATCAGGTTATTGAAAGTAATAACTTTAACGAAGGAACTACAATTGCAAGTGTTGCAGATGTAGGACGTATGATATTTGTTGGTAAAATTGATGAATCTGAAGTTGGAAAAATCAAAGAGAAACTCGCTATTGAAATTACTGTAGGCGCAATTGAAAACAAAAAGTTTGATGCAATTCTACAATATATTGCTCCAAAGGGAATCGCTGAAAACGGAGCCATTCAATTTGAAATTAAAGCCTCTTTGACCAATAAAGATGATACTTTTATTCGAGCCGGATTAAGCGCGAATGCTTCCATTATTTTAGAAAAAGCAGATAAAGTATTGGCTATCAAGGAAGCCTTAATTCAATTCGATTCAAAAACTCAAAAACCTTTTGTAGAAGTAGAGAAAACCAATCAAAAATTTGAAAGGAGAGATTTAGTACTTGGAGTTAGTGATGGAATTTATGTAGAAATAAAAAGCGGGATTACACCCAAAGATAAAATTAAAGTCTGGAATCAGGGATTGAAAACAGATGAGCCAAAGCGTTAAATTAGTAATAAAAAAAGAATTTTAGTTTTTAGAAAATGTTAAATTAGTGTAGTACCTTTGCCGCACTTTCATTCAAAGTATATGAAAAATAATAATTGGATTCCCTTAGTTTTAATCTTCTTTTATAGTTTGTCCAATCAGGCACAAACGAAAAAATGGACCATTGAAGAATGTGTGAATTATGCTTTAGTACACAATATTTCGATTCAGCAATCTGATTTAGACAATCAAGTTGCAGTTATCGATAAAAGAGGAACGATAGGAAATTTTTTACCCTCTGTAAATGCTAATGGTTCTCATTCCTGGAATATTGGTTTGAATCAAAATATTACCACCGGTCTTTTAGAAAATCAGACAACGCAGTTTACATCTATGGGTTTGAATGCTGGAATTGATATCTATAAAGGAATGCAAAATCAAAATAGATTGCGTAGAGCCAACCTTTCTATTATTGCAGCGCAATACCGATTGTCAAAAATGAAAGACGATGTTTCCTTGAATGTTGCCAATGCTTTTTTGCAAATACTTTTCAATAAAGAAAATATTAAAGTTCAAAATGAACAGTTGACTAACAATGAAAAACAATTAAAACGGACTCAAGAATTAGTAAATGTAGGCTCGGCTCCAAGAGGCGATTTACTAGATTTAAAAGCTACTGTTGCAGCCGATAAACAAAGAGTTATTAATGCAGAAAACACTTTTTTGATATCGAAATTAAGTCTTGCTCAATTGTTGCAACTGGATAGTTTTGGTGAATTTGATATAGCTGACATGGATAATAATGCCTCTCAAAGCGCTACTATGTTGCTAAGTCCAGAAGTGATTTATGCTAAGGCAAAAGAAGAACGAGTTGAATTAAAAATTGCCAAAACTAATTTAGCCATAGCTGAAAAAGACATTGTAATTGCAAAAGGAGCTCATCAGCCAACATTATCTGGATTTTATGGATTTAATTCCAGGATTTCATATGCAGATGTACCTACTTTTGAAGGAAATGTTTATGTAGGAATGAGAAGTCCATCGCCCTTCTTTACACAGTTTAATGATAATAAAGGTCATAATTTTGGACTTCAGTTGAGCATTCCCATTTTGAATGGATTTTCAATTCGAAACAATATAGAACGCACAAAAGTAAGTTACGAACGCAGTAAAATAGCTTTAGATCAGTCAGAATTAGATTTAGAACGTAACGTTTATACTGCTTTTACTGATGCAAAGGGAGCTTTAAAAGCCTATGAATCATCAGTAGCTGCATTAGATGCGCGAAATGAAGCTTTTAATTATGCAAAGGAAAAATACAATGTAGGAATGATGAATGCCTTTGATTTTAATCAGGCACAAACCTTATTTGCTAATGCGCAGTCAGAAGTTATAAGAACAAAATATGATTATATCTTTAAGGTTAAAGTTATAGAGTTTTACTTCGGAATTCCAATTATACAAAAATAATAGTCATGTCAAAAAAAACGATTTATATTTTACTAGGCTCAGCCGTAGTTTTAGTAGTTGCCTTAATTGCCTTATCAAAATCAGGTGTTATTGGAAATAAAGATAAAGGTACAGAAGTTGAAACAGCAATAGCTAACGAAATAACAATCGTTGAAACCGTTTCGGCTACAGGAAAAATTCAACCTGAAAAAGAGGTTAAAATATCCTCAATGGTTTCCGGAGAAATTATTGATTTACCGGTCAAAGAAGGTCAAGTGGTTAAAAAAGGAGATTTATTGGTAAAAATCAATCCTGATTTATATACTTCAGGATACAATAGAACACTTGCTGGTTTGTCAGGTACTAAAGCTGGCTTAAGTCAGGCAGATGCTTCTTTTAAAGAAGCAAAAGCAAACTATGACCGTAATCGAATATTGTTCGATAAAGGAATTATTTCTAAATCAGATTGGGATCGTTCCATTTCAACATTTGAAGTTGCTAAAGCGGCCAAAGAATCCGCCTATTTTAATGTTAAAAGTGCTTCAGCTACAGTAAATGAGGCTAAAGATAATCTTGGTAGAACCATTATTTATGCTCCAACTGACGGAACAATTTCTGTTCTTAATGTTGAATTAGGAGAAAGAGTTTTGGGAACGCAACAAATGACAGGAACAGAAATTCTAAGGGTTGCGAATTTAAACAATATGGAAGTTGAAGTTGATGTAAACGAAAATGATATTGTTAAAATTAATGTTGGTGACTCCGCTAGAGTTCAAGTTGATGCTTATCTTAAAAAACATTTTACTGGAGTTGTAACTAGTATTTCCAATTCGGCTAGTTCAACTTTAACGGCTAATCAAGTTACTAATTTTAAAGTTAAAGTTAGAATTTTAAAGGAATCCTATTTGGATTTAGTGGAAGGAAAACCAGAAAGTTATTCTCCATTTAGACCCGGTATGACTGCAACTGTTGATATTATTACTGAAAGAAAAGAAAAGGTGATGGGAATTCCAATAAGTTCAGTTGTTGTAAAATCGGATACTACAGCAGTAAAAAAACTAGAAGTTGAAGATAAAACAGCCGAAGAAAATGCGGTTAAACCTAAAAGTAATAAAAAATATGAATGTGTTTTTGTTAAAGTAGGTGATAAGGCAAAAATCAGAATTATCAAAACCGGTATTCAGGATGACACGAATATTGAGATTACTCAAGGACTAAAAAAGGGAGATGTCATTATAATAGGACCTTATAATACCGTTACCAAAGAACTGAACTCTGGAGATAAAGTAGTTTTGTCAACTGATAAAACTAAGGAGATCAAAAAATAATGGCCTATATTCTTAATATTGAAACCGCTACAAAAAACTGTTCTGTTGCGATTTCTAAAGACGGAAAAACAATAATTTGCAGAGAAATTGCCGAAGCCGGATATTCTCATGCTGAAAAGTTACATGTTTTTATTGAAGCTGTTTTATCTGAAGTCAAAATTACATTTAAGGACCTTACTGCAGTTGCTATAAGCCAAGGTCCTGGATCTTATACTGGATTGCGGATTGGAGTTTCATCTGCGAAAGGATTGTGTTTTGCTCTTGGAATTCCATTGATTGCAATTGATACACTGGCTATTCTTGCCGCTCAGGCAAATATTTCAGATGGACTAATTGTACCGATGATTGATGCCAGACGAATGGAAGTTTATAGTGCGATATTTAATTCAAAGTTAGCTAAAATTAGAGATGTTCAGGCGGAGATATTAGATTTGAATTCTTTTTCAGAGCTTTCGGAAACGGTTTATTTTGTGGGAGATTGTTCGGAAAAGGCTAAAACAGTTTTATCAAAATCTAATTTTATTTTTTTGGAATCTATTATTTATCCTTCAGCTAATGAAATGAGTGCTTTGAGTTTTCGTAAGTTCAGCAAACAAGATTTTGTTGATCTCGCTTATTTCGAACCTTATTATCTAAAAGACTTTTTGATAACTAGCTCCAAAAAATAATCTTTTATTTCGTAGCTTCTTTTACAAAAGGCTGAAATTTTATTTCTGCTGCATCAAAGGCCTCTTTAGAATCTTCTAAAATTTCGGAACAAATATCCCAAAAATTAGCATTTGTTGCCCAGGCTCTGATTGCAATTTTGATTCCCGAATCGGTAATTTCTTTAATAACAACAGATGGTTTTGGGTCTTTTAATACCTTTGTGTTGTTTTCTAAAAGTAGGTTTATAATGGTTTTTACTTTTTTGATATCGGTATCATAAGAAATCCCAATGGTTAAATCCGTTCTTCTGTTTTGTAGTTTTGAAAAGTTGATAATATTTCCATTAGATAAAGCTCCGTTTGGAATAAAAATAACTTGATTGCTTGCAGTCAAAAGTTGTGTCACAAAAATTTGAATATCGATAACGGTACCAGATGCTCCTTGAGCTTCTATTACATCGCCTAATTTAAAGGGTTTAAATAGTATTATAAGCATTCCTCCTGCAAAATTAGATAATGATCCTTGTAATGATAAGCCAATAGCTAAACCAGCGGCTCCTAATATTGCCACAAAAGAGGACGATTCTATACCTAATTTTGAAATTACAGCTATAAAAAGTAGAATTCGTAATCCCCAAAAGATGACATCTGAAAGAAATTCAATGAGTGTAGGCTCAACTTCTCTCTTGTTCATTATTTTTCGGCTAATTCTATTGACTACTTTTATAGCCCAGGAGCCAATAAAGAAAAGTAATAAAGCGGCAATAAGTTTTGGTGAATAATCAATTAAAGCACTGATAAATGAACTGGTATATTGGTCAAAATAATTGATGTTTAAATCTGTTTTCATAATTTTAAATTATAGAACTCCCTTGAGCATTAAATTTTAAAAGGACAAAAATAAGTTTTTATATATTTATATGACCTTATTTTTTTTAAAGATTGATTACTGTTTTACTAATTCCAAATCAACTTCGACCTCTTTAAAGTTTTGCTTTGGATAATCACAAGTTTTATTTTGACAGATATAAAAATTTGTTTTTTCAGATTTAAATCGGCCTTCCAAAAATGGAAGATTACTTGGTTTATTTGATCCTGATAAAATTACATAGGGTAAGTATTTAGCATTTATTTTAGTTCCATAATTCATAGCATCTGAAGCACAAATTGCTAATTCCCTATTTTGTGAAGAAAAATTTAGAAACACATTCAGCCAATTTGAATAGGCGGATGGATAGTCTATTTTCGGAATTATATTTTCTAACATGTTCATACAAATCTTTTCATAGTAAGAATTTGAATAATAAATACCCAACAGATATAAATTATTTGCCATAACTGAATTTGAAGACGGAATAACATTATCCTCGGTTTCAAAATGTAAAGCTATCAAATCAGGGTCTTGTTTAGAAGAGAATGCAAAGAATTTATTTTCTTCATTATAGAAATTATCAAAGCAATAATCAGTAAGTTGTTTAGCATTTGAAAGCCATTTTTCATCAAAAGTAACTTCATATAAGACTATAAAACTTTCGACCACAAAGCAGTAATCTTCAAGATATCCATTGATGGTACTTTTGCCATTTTTAAAATTATGATTCAAATATCCTTCTTCAGACCATAGATTTTGCATTATAAAAGCAGCATTTTCCAAGGCTGTTTTTAGATATTTATCATGCCCCAAAGCTTTAAAAGCATCAACATATCCTTTTAACATTATACCATTCCATGAAGTAAGACATTTATCATCAAGTCTAGGTTTTATTCTCTTTTCTCTTTCTTTAAAGAGAAGAAGTTCCCAGCTTTTCTTTTTTGTTATTAAGTCCGATATAGAAATGTTATTTGCCTCAGCTATGCATTCTAAAGTTTCGTTTTGGATCAAAACATAATTATTATTTTCCCAAAAACCAAAATCATTAATATTGAAAATAACTGAAAATAAGTCGAAGTCCTCTTTCAGTAATTTTTTTAAATCCTCTTTAGCCCAAACATAAAAAGCACCTTCTTCTAAAGTCCCTTCCTCGTTTAAACTGTCAGCATCCAGTGCACAATAAAATCCGCCTTCTTCATTTTGTAATTCCGTACTAACAAATGCTAAAGTTTTTTCGACGACTTCCTTATACAATGGGTTTTTTGTCAACTTGTAAGCATCTGAATAAAGTGACACTAATTGACCATTGTCATAAAGCATTTTCTCAAAATGAGGAATATGCCATTTCAGATCAACTGAATATCTAGAGAAACCTCCGCCAACAGTATCGAAAAGACCGCCATAGGCCATTTTTGTTAAAGTTTGGTTTACGAAATCTAACAATTCGGTATCATTATTTTGGAAAGCATAGCGTAATAATAATTTATAATTATTAGGCATCATGAATTTGGGCGCGCGTGCCATTCCTCCAAATTCTAGATCAAAACTTTTTTTCCATTTTTCGATTAAGGGTCGAATCAAATCCTGTTCTAAAGAATTCGTAGTCTCTTGTTTTTGAATAAGACTAGAGTTAATAATCCCCTGATGAAGTTTTTCAGCATACTCAAATAAGCGCTCCGGATTGTTTTGGTAAAGATCTTCTAATTGTTCAAGAGTGTCAATCCATTCCTCTTTTTTAAAATAAGTGCCGCCCCAAATAGGTCTTCCGTCGGCTAAAGTCACTATGTTTAATGGCCATCCTCCGTGTCCTGTCATTAGTTGTACTGCTTTCATATATATAGCATCAACATTTGGATGCTCTTCTCGGTCTACTTTTATGTTTATGAAATGCGCATTCATAGTTTTAGCGACTTCCTCATCTTCAAAACTCTCCTGTTCCATCACATGACACCAATGGCAAGCAGAATAACCTATACTAATGATGATAAGTTTATTTTCTACTTTGGCTCGGTCTAATGTTTGCTTATTCCAGGCATTCCAATTCACAGGATTTTCGGAATGTTGTAATAAATAGGGGCTAGTTTCAAGATTGAGTAAATTCATGAACTTTATTTTTATAGGTTAATTCTTTATTTCGGAATTACTTTAAAAAAAAGCGCTTCTGAAGAAACGCTTTTTTGTTGTAGTAGCTATATATGATTATTTTCAAGGTAAACTAAGCGTTAACAGCTTCAACCTTAATTTCATTGTCATTTAGCATGTCTTTAAGCATGTTTTCGATTCCGCTTTTTAGAGTAAAAGTGGAAGAGGGACAGCCACTACAAGCACCTTGAAGCACAACTTTTACTCTTTTTTCTTTTTCATCATAGGAATCAAATAGAATATTTCCACCATCTGCAGCGACTGCGGGTTTGATGTATTCTTCTAGAATATTTATAATTTGTTGAGAAGTTGTATCCAAGTTATCAAAATTCTCTATTTTTTGTTTTTCAATTTTAGGATCTAAAATTATTAAACTTTCATCAATCACTGTTCCTCCATTTTCAATAAATTCCTTAATGAAAGAACGTAATTCTAAAGTGATTTCTGCCCACTCGTTAACGGCATATTTAGTTACGGAAACATAGTTTTCATCAATAAAAACTTCTTTAACATATGGGAATTTAAATAATTCCTTAGCTAATGGTGAAGCTACTGCCTCGTCAATATTCTTGAATTCTAAAGCTGTTTTTGTAAGCATTTTACTAACTACAAATTTTAAAACGGATGGATTTGGTGTAGTTTCTCCATAAACTGTAGCGGGTTGTTTTTTTGTTTTATTTTCTTCTGCAGATATAATAAGTCCACCTTTATTCACAAAGTCTTCAATTTGTTCAGCAACTGCCTCTTGTACATCATTCCATTCAATAATATTATATCTTTCGATAGCAATAAAATTCGAGGATATATAAATTGTTTTTACAAATGGTAGGTAGAATAATTGTTGAGCTAGGGGTGAGTTTTTCGCTTCGTCAATATTTTTATATTCAAAACTCTCATTTTGAGTAATGAAATCAGGGAATTCAAATTTTAAAACGGTTTTATTTTGAGTTTCTTTTATAGTTAATTTGATCATGATTGATATTTTTTACAAATTTAAGAAAGTATTTTGACCTATTAATTTTATTTAAACAATTAAACATTAAATTAACTTTTTTGTTATTGAACTTTCTAGAATTAAAATAGGAAAAATCAAAAATATAATCATTTTTTATGTTTTTTGAATCAAATTGTACCATAATTTACATATTTTAGCTTATTATAATAAATCTAGAATTAAAATACATTTATATTGATTTCCCTTTAGTTTTAAATAATAAATTTAAATAATGAATTTCAAAAAAGCATATTTGCTTTTAACTTTAGTTTGGTTTCAATTTTCTTTTTCACAAGAGGGGATAGCTATATATTCAGATTATTTATCGGATAATTATTATCTTTTACATCCTTCAATGGCGGGTGCTGCAAACTGTGCAAAATTAAGGCTTACCGCCAGACAACAATGGTTTGGTCAGGCTGATGCACCTTCAATGCAAACCTTAAGTTATAATGGTAAAATAGGTGAAAAATCAGGTGGTGGAATAATACTTTATAATGATCGTAATGGATTTCATTCTCAAAAAGGTTTAAAGTTAACCTATGCTCATCATATTTTATTTTCTAGAGATGCTGTAGATCTAAATCAACTTTCTTTTGGAATGAGTGCTGGTTTAGTGCAAAGTGCTTTGGATGAATCAAGTTTTTCAAACCCTGGCCAACCATCAGATCCGTATGTAATTGGAACTATTGTGCAGAAATATTCATATTTTAATGTAGATATTGGAATGTCATACAATTATCTTGAATTTTATGCTCATTTAACAATTAAGAATGCTATAGAAACTAGGAGGCAAATTTATTCTGATTTTGAGAATGATAATATAAGAAAAGTAATTCTCAATGCTGGTTATGTATTTGGAAACAACGATAATTTTCTTTGGGAACCCTCCTTTATGTTCCAATTAGCAAATGCCACTAAAGAGAAAACAGTTGATTTTAATTTAAAAGTGTATAAGCAACTTGACATTGGTAAGCTTTGGGGCGGTCTTTCCTATAGAAGGAGTATTGAGGGTGCGCAGTATATTGTAAATGGTGCTGTAAACAATCAAAAATTACAGTATATTACACCAATTCTTGGTTTTAATTATAATAACCTAATGTTTTCCTATACTTATTCCTATTTATCAGGTGCAATAAGATTTGATAATGGTGGTTATCATCAAATCACTTTGGGAATTAATCTTTTTTGTAAAAGAGAAAAATATGATTGTCATTGCCCTGCAATAAATTAATTATTTTATAAAACCCTGTTCTTGAGGGATAATATTTTATGTTATGCTAATAAAATCTATTAACGGAAAAAGTCCTCAAATTCCACAAGATTGTTATGTTGCAGAAAATGCAACTATTGTAGGTGATGTTGTCTTTGGTCATTCCTGTAGTGTTTGGTTTAATGCAGTCATTAGAGGTGATGTCAATTCTATTTTAATTGGAGATAAAGTGAACATTCAGGATGGAGCTATTGTGCATTGTACCTATCAAAAGCACTCAACTATTATTGGAAATAATGTTTCAATAGGACATAATGCTATTGTTCATGGTTGTGTTATTCATGATAATGTACTAATCGGAATGGGAGCTATTGTTATGGATAATTGTGTGATTGAAAGTAACTCGATTATTGCTGCTGGTGCTGTTGTAACTCAAAATACAGTTGTTGCATCTGGGACAATTTATGCGGGAGTACCAGCAAAATGGGTAAAGGATTTAAATGCTTCAAATTTTCAAGGTGAAATTGAACGTATATCAAATAATTATGTAATGTATTCTGGATGGTTTAAGGAGGAGAATTGAATTTAAAAATCCTTTTCAATTACTGGGTAATTGTTTTCTAAAATAGAGGCTAATACTTTTGGATTAGTGTTCGTATAAAACAAAGATTTTCCTTGTCCTAGACTGTGCATGCCAATTTTTTCCTGAATTATTTTTTGTGTTTGTTTTGCAACTGCTTCACCTGAATCAATTATTTGTATATGGTGGGGTAATATCTTTTTTATTTGAGGAATTAGATAAGGATAGTGACTACAACCCAAGACCAAAAAATCGATATTTGAATCTATCATCGGTTGTAAGTAGGACTTTAGTAAAAGGGTCATTTCCGGTGAATTGATATTTCCGTTTTCTATCAATTCAACTAGTCCGTATCCAATCTGTTCTATGATTTTAGTATCAGAATGCATCTCCAGCGTTTTATTAAACAGTTCACTGCTTAGAGTCCCCTTTGTTGCTAGAATTCCAATAGTTTGAGTTTTTGAATTTAAAGCAGCTGGTTTTATAGCAGGTTCAATCCCTATAAAAGGAATATCATATTCTGATCTTAAGTCTTTAATAGCATTTGTGGTTGCAGTATTACAGGCTACAACAATTATTTTTACATTCATGCTCAGAAGAAGTTCTGTGTTTTTTTTGCTCAAGGCAATTATTTCTTCTTTTGATTTTGCACCATAAGGAGCATTTTTGCTGTCTGCAAGATAAATGGTGTCCTCATTTGGCATTAATTCATGAATTGCATTCCAAATAGAAGTTCCGCCAATTCCAGAATCAAATAATCCTATAGGTTGATTGTTTATCATATATCAAATGTAAAAAAAAAACTGCTCAATCTCGAAAACTCGAGTGAGCAGTTTTTTTATTTTTGAACAAGTTTAGATTAGAATCCTAAATCTTTCTTTACATCAGAAGTTAAGTTAGGTCCGTCAGCTAAAAGTAAACCTTCTGAATTCAATACGTATTGAAATCCTTTTGCTTTTCCAACTTTAGCAATAGATACTTTTACCTTTTCCATGATTGGTTTCATGATATCAGATTCTTTTTGTTGTAATTCTTTTTGTGCATTATCACGATAATCAGTGATTCTTTTTTGCATATCCTGAACTTCTTTAGAACGAGTGTCATTGACTGCTTCTGTAACAGTTGCAGCTTCTTGTTCATATTTTTTTAACTTATTTTGGTATTCTTCAACCATTCCTTTGTACTCCGTGTCATACGTACCTGACAGTTTTTGTAATTGTGCATTAGCCTCAATCATAGCAGGCATTTTTGTCATAATTTCACTTACATCTACATGTGCTGTTTTTGCTTGAGCGTTCATAGCTTGATTGCCACTTATAATCATAACGGCAGCTATTAATAAAATTTTGATTTGTTTCATCATTTTTAAATATTAATTAATTATTGGGTTTAGTTTTTATTGATTTTCTTTTAATTTATCTTCTTTTGCTTTTTTTGAAGCTTCTCTATCTTCTAGAACTTTTTTCTTTTTATCTTCAATAGCTTTTTTGCGTGCTTCCAAAGTTTTTAATCTTACTTCAGCAGCTTTCTCTCTTGGATTTAAAGAAATACTATCCTTTACTTTTATTTCTGATTTTTCGGAAACGATACTGTCTTTTTTTACAGTTTTAATAGCTTCTTTTTTAGAAGGGAGATTGGTTTCTTCAATTTTTTTGTTTTTCCTATCTTCAATAACTTTTTTGCGTGCTTCAATGATTTTTAATCTTTCTTCAGCCGCTTTTTGTCTTGCATTTATTGCAATGCTATCAACATCTTTTATAACTTGTTTTTCCGATATTTTGTTATTTTCTTTAACTATTTCGGGTTTTAAAACTTCTTTATTCTTCTCTAGTCTGTCGGCAAGTATTTTATTTTTCTTCTCCTCGACAGCTTTTTTACGAGCTTCTATTGTTTTTATTCTTTCATCAGCAATTTTTTGCCTTGCTTTAATTGCTGAACTGTCAACTGTTGTTCTTGTTTTTTCAGCCATTAATTTAACGGTAACATCCCCTTTATCCTCTTTTAAAGTAGTTGTAGGGACTCCAGATTTTTTGGCTTCTTTATCTGCAAGCATTTGTTTTCTTTTATCTTCAAAAGCTTTTTTCTTTTCTTCGGCAGCTAATTTTCTGCTTTCTATTAATTGTTCTCTAGCGGTCTTTTTTTCGTCTAAAATTTTTTGTCTTTGGACTAAATTAGGATTTTGATCCACTAAATCTTCGCTGGCTTCTTTAGCTTCTTCTTCTTTTAGTTGTTTTTTATTCAACTGACCTCGCTGTGTTGATCTATTAATTACTCTTACAACTTGATCGCTAATATCATATCTTTTAGCAGCAAATAACATAGTTAAATTCGATGATTTGTCAAAAATAAAATCATATTTTTTAGCTGTAGCTATATCTTGGGCTGCTGTGAAAACTTGATCTTGAATAGGTTGAGTAAGTAATCCTTTTTGAATTATTAAATCGCCATTTGGGCCAAATCTTTTATTTTGATAATCTAACAATTCAGTCTCTTGAAAAGTGATTTCTTCTTCTCGTTCTTCAATTAATTCCTTGGTTAATAAAACTCTTTCTATCTTTAAAGCTTCTTTAAACTTTAAGATTTCATTTTTTTTGGAATCAATTTCCTGTTTCCATTTTTGCGCTTTTTGCTCTAATTGATTTACTGAATTAGTATAGTCTGGAACATTTTGTAAAATATATTCCATATCGATATACCCAATTTTCACACCTCTAGTTTGAGCATTAACTGAAATCGACGCAGTTAAAAGTACAATAAGTATTACAAAATGTTTTCTCATAACTTATGTTTTGTTAGAAAATACCGTGCCAAATATATTTATTTTAAAATTGCTGTCCAATAATAAAATGCGTTTCCATTCCGTGTGCTTTAGTTTCTCCAGTTAAAGGGTCGAATCCGTAACCAAAATCAATACCTAATAAACCAAATGCAGGCATAAATATACGTAAACCAGCCCCAGCAGATCTCCTTAATACGAATGGATTATAATCTTTGAAGGAATTATAAGACGAACCACCTTCTAAAAAGGATAATACATAAATTGAAGCAGATGATTTTAAAGTTATTGGGTACCTTAATTCCAACGAAAATTTATTATATATCGTACCTCCATCTGCAGATGATAAGGAATTGTTTGGATAGCCCCTCATTTGGATGGTTTCCCTTCCGTCTTGAGCAAAGTTTGCTAGTCCATCTCCACCAACATAAAAGCGTTCAAAAGGAACAATTCCACGATCTTTATTATAAGCACCTAAATAACCAAATTCTCCCAAAGACCGCATTACTAATTTACCGTAAATTTTTGTAAACCAATCCGCTTTAAATTTTATTTTGTAGTACTCTAACCATTTTACTTTCTCTTGGTCAATTTTTCCTTGGTTAGCAGCAGCATCTTGGAAGTTATCTACTTTATTTCCTGAAGAATTGATGTAGTTTCCGGGTTGAATAATCTCACCATTAGGTCCTACAGTTTCAGCAGCTGTAGTATTACGGGTTTTGTATCTTTCCTGATTTTGTAAATCAGCATAATTAATACCGTTAAATAAGGAGTAAGGAATTGTGAATTTTCCCATTACACTAAATTCAGAACCTGACATTGGGAATATTGGATTTACTCCTTTGTTATTTCTACTTAGCCCTAAGGTATATGATAAATTTCTTGATGATCCATTTGCGAAATTTCTAAATAATCCTGTATTGTAATTATTTAAATCATAATATTGGAAAGCGATAGATTGTGATAATACGAAAAAGTCATCAGGAACACTTAGTCTCTTAGCTAAACCAGTTGAAAGTGAAATAATATTAAAACTTCTAGTTTTGTCAACACCATATCCGGTTAGACTTCCTGCAAATTGTTTACTAAAAGCAAAAGAAGTGCTAAATTGAACGGGTTTCTTTCCTCCAAACCAAGGCTCAGAAAAAGACAGACTGTAGGTTTGAAAGTAGGTGCTTCCTTGTAAACGAAGTGATACCTTTTGGCCATCACCCATCGGAAGGGGTTTGTAGGCTTCTTTGTTTAGTAAATTTCGAACGGAAAAATTATTAAAAGACAATCCTAATGTCCCTATAAATCCACCACCACCATAACCACCTTGAAGTTCGATTTGACTGGAACCCTTTTCAACAAGATTATACTCAATGTCAACAGTACCAGCGCCAGCATCTACATTTTTAAATTTAGGATCGATTGCCTCAGGATCAAAAAAGCCTAATTGACCAATTTCTCTAATGGTTCTTACTAATTCTTCTTTACTATATTTTTGTCCTGGCTTTGTTCTAAGTTCTCTGTAAATAACCTCATCATTAGTTTTGTCATTGCCTACAACCGTAATTTTGTTAAAGTATGCCAATGGTCCTTCAACAACTCTAATTTCAAAATCAATAGTGTCATTTGCGGTTTTTACTTCAACAGCATTGATATTCGAGAATAAATATCCGTTATTTTGGTATAAATTCGTAATATCCTCTCCATCAGGTTTAGTTTTATCGGCAATTCTTTTTTCAAGTAAAACACCATTGTAAACATCTCCTTTTTTAACACCTAGCATTCTACCTAAACCTTCGTCAGGATAGATCGTGTTTCCAAGGAATTTGATATTTCCGAAGTAATATTTGTGTCCTTCTTCTATATTAATATTAATGGCTAAAAGATTTTTTTCTTTGTTAAAAACAACGCTATCTGATATGATTCTAGCATCCCTATAGCCTTTTTCTTTGTATTTATCAATGACTTTTACAAGATCCTCTTTGTATTTGTCTTTTATGAACTTGGATGCTTTTAAAATACGAAATATAAATTTTTGCTTCGTGTTTTTCATTGATTTACGAAGATTGGCATCTGTAAATTTCTCGTTTCCTGTAAAGTTTATCTCGCTTATTTTGACTTTATCTCCTTTGTCGATATTTACGACCATTTTAACATCATTTGTTGAAACGGTGTCATTTATAACATTTATATTTACTTTAGTATTGAAAAAACCGTCTTTTTTATATTTCTTTTCAATGTAGTTTTTGGTAGTCGTAATTAAATTTTCGTTAACTATTTTGCCTTTGGTTAAACCGTTGTCTTTGATTAAAGCTTCGGTCTTGCTTTTTTTGATTCCAACAAATCTAACTTCACTTAATTTAGGCAGTTCGTTGATATTTAGTTCAATATAAATACTATCGCCTTCCACTCTGTTTACATAGAAATCAATATCACTAAAAAGTCCTAATTTTCCTAGTTTTTTAATTGCATTACTGATTTCTTCTCCAGGTATTGTTACATCCTGTCCTTTTTGAAGTCCGGCAAATGTTACTACGGTTTGTTTATTATAACTAATTTTTCCAGTTACATCAACATCGGCTAATATGTATTTTTTTCCTTGATCGTAGGCTACTCTGTCTTGTGCTTTAATTTGGGAGAAACTACCAAAAATTAATACCGTTAATACGAATTTTATGCTTTTATTTAACACTAAAAATTTATTTAATTTGTTCACTTGTTTTTCCAAATCTACGTTCTCTTTTTTGATAACTAACTATAGCCTCATATAAATCTTCTTCTTTAAAATCAGGCCATAAAACATCGGTAAAATATAATTCTGCATAAGCAATTTGCCACAACAAAAAATTACTAATTCGATGTTCTCCACTTGTTCTAATTAGTAAATCAACATCTGTTAAATTTTGCGTGTAAAGATGCTGATTAATAATTGATTCGTCAATAGCATTTATTGAAATTATATTATTTTTAACTTTATCGCTTATGATTTTTACAGCACTAATAATTTCTTCCCTCGAGCCATAGCTTAATGCCAATGTTAATACCATTGAGGTATTATCTTTAGTCTTATTAATTACTTCGATAAGTTCTTTCTGGGCCGATTTTGGCAACAAGTCTATATTTCCTATTGTGTTAAGTCTAATGTTGTTGTTTTGAAGAGTAATTAGTTCCTTTTTCAACGAACTAATTAAAATTTTCATCAAAGTGTCAACTTCTAGTTTTGGTCGGTTCCAGTTTTCGGTAGAAAAAGCATATAGCGTAAGGTATTGAATACCTAATTTGGCACAAACCTCAACAATCACTCGAACAGATTTTGTCCCATTTTCATGACCAAAAGCTCTCAGTAAACCTTGTTGTTTAGCCCAACGTCCATTGCCATCCATAATGATTGCAAGGTGTTTGGGTAAATTGTCTTTATTTATAGTATTTAATAAACTCATTTTCTATTCTGTACAATAACAAGGCTTAATTCCAAAAGTATACGTTAATGTAAACCCTGTAAAAACATACCAATCATTGCTGTTTATATTTCCAAATTTTAAATCTTCCAAATTTTTATTAGTTGGATTACTTCCGTCTAAATCATCTTTAAGTGTATATCGTGCTCCAGACTCAAGTCCAATAATTAAATGCTGCATTATTCGTGCTTTTATACCTATTGTCATAGGGATAGCAAAAGCACCATGTTTTGAATCGTATTTTGGATTATTACCCAAAAAGAATAAACCGTCGTAATATACATAACTTAATCCAGAATATATGTATGGCGTAAACTTAGGCTTTAAATCGTGCAAATTGAAATCAAAAAAATTAAATTCAAGACCTGCGGATACTTCTTTTATATTATTTTCAAATTGAAATCCTCTATTTTTTCTAGAAGGTATTTCAGAATTGCCATCACTTGAAATGATTTTTGATTGCGTATATGAAAATCTCCATGAATGTCGCGGACTTTTATTCCATTTATACAATAAGCCTAAAGCTAATTTATTTGGAGCAATAAAGTCCGTAGGGCCAATGTCTCCAATATAATTACTGCCACCTAAAAAAACTCCAATTTCATGAATTTGTGCATTTGTGGTACTTAGACCAGTAAACATAAAAAATAAAATTAAAAGTCTATTCATTGTTTTGAAAATAGCGTGCAAATATAATAATTATGACTATTCTTTAGTCATCAATTTGGGATTTCTATCAAAATAATATATTGAAAGGGAAATAAAATTTATTTAAAACCACATAGTAGTGTAACGACAAGGGTGCTATTGTAGTATAAAAGGCAGATAAAATTGTTTTTAATTCCTTCTATCTTCACCCCATAGTAGTTTTTTACGTAATTTTTTAAGGAAAGTTTCTTCAGGTATTTCTACCATATTTATAAGGAATGGTGTTTTTTTAATCGTTAAAACCGATTCGTTTTTTATAGAAGCTATTCTCGAATCTAAGGAAACTAAATACTGTTCTTCCCTGCCAGATATTCTCAAACGAATTTCGGTATCATCAGGAATAACAAGTGGTCTGGCATTTAGATTGTGAGGAGCAATTGGTGTCACTACTAAACTTCTCACATCAGGAGTTAAAATTGGTCCGCCACAACTCATGGAATATCCTGTAGATCCTGTAGGAGTTGAGATGATTAATCCGTCTGCCCAATAGGAATTGAGATATTCGCCATTTAAAAAAGTCTCTATAGTAATCATAGAGGTAGTATCCTTTCGGCTCACCGTAATTTCGTTCATGGCAAAATTAATGTTTTCAAGATCTTGATTTTCGGGTTCGCAACTAATTGACAAAAGGGTTCTTGGCGAAATAGTATATTTCTTGTCGACAACGATTTGTAAAAAAGCATCTATATTTTCCTTTTTTACCGAAGCTAAAAATCCCAATCGGCCAGCATTTACTCCTAAAATTGGTATTCCGGATTCTCTTACTAAAGTTGCAGCTCTCAAAATGGTTCCGTCGCCTCCAATGCTTATTAGCATATCAAAACTCGAGTCTAATTCGGAATGAGAGCTAAAAGTTTTATATTCTTTTTTAACAATGTTTTTATCGTACAACATTTCTAGAAAACTAGCTTCGACAACCATTTCTACCAAGTTATTGTTGAAGAAAACAAAAATGTCTTTTATTATTGGTTCGGTGCTATTCTGATAATATTGTCCGTAGATTGCTACTTTCATTTATTTCATTTATATGTTTAAGTATTTGGCCAAATAATCAGATCGTTCTTTTAGACTGTTAATGTAGCTGTCCTCCTGATGTTCTGAAATAATCTCAAAATTGTACCTTCTAAAAGTTTGAAGGATTTCATTCATTGGTCCTAAATTGATTTTCAAAGTGATTTCAACAAATTCTATATCTGCATCTGAAATAAAAAGGCCCAGCAGTTTTCCGTCATTGCTTTCAATAATTTGAGCAATTTGACTTACAGAATAGTCTATTATTGATTTACGAACTACAATAATCCCTCCGGCTTCTTTTAAGAAAGGCGTTTCATGAAAGAATTTTATTATGTCTACTAATTCATAATAACCAATATATTGATTATTCTCATCTAAAACAGGAAGTATATCGGTTCTGTTTTTAGCAAAAATTTCTAAAACGTCAAGCCAACTAGTGTTTACTCTTGTGTAAAATCCCTCTAATGAATACTTATATTCACTAATTTTTTTGTTAGATTCGTAGGCTTCAATGTCTTCAATAGCGATACTTCCGATGTAAATTCCGTTTTCAGTCACTGGAAATTTAGAAAATGTAAATTCCTGTGAAAAATCTTGAGCAGCGCCAATAGTAGATTCAATATCTAAGGCCTTATAATCATTAGTGATATAGTCTTTGATTTCTTTCATAATTTAGGGACTAAATTGAATATGCAAATTAATCAATTTAATGTAATAAGCGCTCGTTTATCTTTGTATTTTTGTGCGATTGAATATCAAAATTCATTTCACAATATTTTTTATAATGACAAAGTTAAGTGTAAATATTAATAAAATCGCCACTTTGCGTAATGCACGTGGTGGAAATGTTCCTGATTTATTAAAAGTAGCCAAAGATATTCAGCAATTTGGTGCTGAAGGAATCACCATCCATCCAAGGCCAGATGAGCGTCACATTCGCTATCAGGATGCCCGAGATTTAAAATCTATCGTTTATACAGAATATAATATTGAAGGAAATCCAGAAGGAAGTTTTATCGATTTGGTTTTAGAAATCAAACCTACTCAGGTTACTTTGGTTCCTGATGCCATCGATGCCATTACTTCAAATGCAGGTTGGAACACCATCAAACACCAGTCTTTTCTTAAAGAAATTGTGCAGGAATTTCAAAGAAATGGCATACGGACATCTATATTTGTTGATCCAATTCCTGAAATGATTGAAGGTGCTAAAATGATAGGAACCGAAAGAATCGAATTATATACCGAAGCATTTGCTCATGAATATGGTTTGGGTAACCAAAACGGAATCCAACCTTATGTTGAAGCTGCAATTTTAGCAAATAATTTGGGTTTAGGAATTAATGCGGGACATGATTTAAGTCTGGATAATATCCAGTTTTTCAAACATAACATCCCAGGTCTTTTAGAAGTATCTATTGGTCATGCTTTAATTTCGGAAGCAATCTACCTCGGATTAGAGAATGTTGTCAATATGTATTTGAATAAATTAAAATAAAAAAATAATTGAGTTGTGAATTCAATGTTTTGAAATCCATGGTAAATCTTTGGAATTTTCACTTCTTTCTTTCACGCCAAAAACAAGAATACTAAACACTATGAAACTTTTTTCAAGAATAGAAGGAGAAGGGACTCCGCTCTTAATTCTGCATGGATTTATGGGAATGTCTGATAATTGGAGAACTCTAGGAACACAATATGTTGCAGATGGTTTTCAGATTCATTTAATTGATTTGCGTAATCATGGTCGGAGTTTTCATTCTGATGAATTCAACTACGGAGTCATGGTTCAAGATTTAGTAGACTACTGCCAGGAGCATAATTTAGAAAAAGTCAACATTATAGGACATTCAATGGGTGGAAAAATCGCAATGCTTTTTGCTGCTTCATATCCTGAGAAAATGAATAAATTAATTGTTGCCGACATTGGCCCTAAATATTATAAACAGCACCATCAGGATATTCTTGCGGGTTTAAATGCAGTTGACTTTACAATAAAACCGGATCGAAATCAAGTTGATGATATTGTAAAAGCCTATATTCCTGATTTTGGAACCCGACAATTTTTAATGAAAAACTTATATTGGGTGGAGCCCGGTCAATTGGATTTTAGATTTAATTTAGCCGTTTTCAATAAAGAGATTGAGCATATTGGAGATGCACTACCAGAAGAAGCTGTTTTTGAAAAACCAACTTTATTTATTAGAGGCGGAAATTCAAATTATATCAAAGATGAAGATTTGGGAACGATAAAAAGACATTTTCCAAATTCAACAATTGAAACAATTCCAAATGTTGGACATTGGGTTCATGCTGAAAATCCCAAACTTTTTTATGAATTATCCAGTACTTTCTTAAGAGAATAGTGTTAATTTCAATGAAAATTAAAAGACGAAATTTCTGATTTTTACTACATTTTAATCCATTTTAAACAAAGCATTTATGAAGTTTATTATCAGAATTATACTTACCGCAATTTTAGTTTTAGTAATTGCACATTTTATGCCCGGAGTTGTTGTGGCTAATTTTACTACAGCAATAATTGTGGCTGTCGTTTTAGGATTGCTTAACTTGTTTATCAAGCCCATTTTAGTTATTTTAACCTTGCCAGTAACTTTTATTACTTTGGGATTATTTTTGTTGGTAATCAATGCCGTAATGATTTTATTGTGTACTCAAATCGTAGGCGGTTTTGCCGTGGCTAGTTTTTGGACCGCTTTCTTATTTAGCATTGTTTTGTCAATATCACAATCTATATTGTTTTCGATTAGCAACGGAGATAAATAACTTCAGGATTAAATAGGCATATAATTAAATACTATAACTTTAAACTTGTTTGGGTTGCGAAAATGTTCTAATTTTGCAACCCAAATTTATAATGTAAATTAAAGAAGAAGATGGATATCAAAAGAGTTGCAATAGACGCAGTAAACGAAACAATTGTAATGACAGTTGTTCACATGGATTACAAAGGTCAGGTTCAAAAAAGAATAAACGAAAAAATGCCTTTGGCTACTGTTAAAGGGTTTAGAAAAGGAGCTGTGCCTAAAGATCTTGTTGAAAAACAATACGGAAGGCCAATCAAAATAGAAGAAGTAAACAAAGTGGTAGAATTGGCTTTGAGTCGTTTTCTTCAATCGGAACGCTTAAATCTGCTTGGAACACCACTACCTAAAATTGACGAAAATTTTTCTTGGGATGCCGAAGAATTAGTTTTTGAATACGAAATAGGTTTAGCGCCAGAATTCCAATTGGATTTAGAAGCTAAAAATGATATAGTAAAATATTTGGTTACTGCCGATGACAAAATGATTGAAGAGCAAGTAGTGCGTATCCAAAAACAATTTGGAAAAGCAATTCCTCAAGATGTTGTTGCAGAAAGTTATGATGTTTCAGGAACTTTTTCAAATGTTGAAAAAGGAATCGATGAAAAATCTAAAATTTCATTGTCTATTTTTAAAGACAAGAAAACAGCGGATCAATTCATTGGTAAAAAAGTAGGCGATGTAGTTACTGTAAATACGAAAGGTTTATTTGAAGACGATCATCAATTGATGGATGTTTTAAAAGTAAGTCATGATGATGTTCACGGTTTAGAGATTGATGTAGATTTTACAATTGAAGAAATCAACGGGACTGAATTGGCAGAATTAAACCAAGAATTATTCGATAAATTATTCGGAGAAGGAAATGTTGCCTCTTTAGAAGATTTGAAAGTAAAAATCAAGGAAGATGCTGAAATTCAATTTGCGCAACAAGCAGAACAAAAATTGATGAGCGATGTTACCGATTTCTTAATCGAAAACACCAAATTTGATTTGCCAGCTGAGTTTCTTAAAAAATGGTTGCAAACTGTTGGAGAGAAAAAACTAAGTCCAGAAGAAGCGGAAGTAGAATATGCAAGATCAGAAAAAGGATTGCGTTTTCAATTAATTGAAGGAAAAGCTTTAGCTGAAAATAATATTCAAATTACTTTTGAAGATTTAAAAACATTTACTTCTAAAGCAATTAAATCTCAAATGGCTCAATTTGGACAAACAAATCCAACAGATGCTGAAGTAGAAGGAATTGTTGCCAGAGTTTTGTCGAACCAAGAGGAAGTAAAAAGACTTTCGGAACAAGTAGTAAGTGAAAAAATGCTTGGTATCTTTAAAGAAAAAGCAAATCCAAAAACGAAAGAAGTGACTTACGATGCATTTATTGCAGCGTCTTACGGAGAATAGATTCAGAAAAAAATGATTATATTTGAGTGCCAAAATAATTTTTTTTTTGGCACTCAATTTATTTAAAAAAGATTTAAAAATAAAAATACTATGAACTACGGTAAAGAATTTAAAAAATTTGCTACAAAACACCAAGGTGTAAATAGCATGTATTACGACAAAATCGTGAGTAGTATGAACCCAATGGGGATGACGCCATACATCATTGAAGAACGCCAATTAAATATATCTCAATTAGATGTTTTTTCTCGTTTGATGATGGACCGAATCATATTTATGGGAACAGGAATTGACGATCAAATTGCCAATATCGTTCAGGCACAATTGTTGTTTTTAGAAAGTGCAGATGCAACTAAAGACATCCAAATCTATATCAATTCTCCTGGAGGAAGCGTTTATGCTGGTTTGGGAATTTATGACACCATGCAATATATCAAGCCAGATGTTGCGACAATCTGTACTGGAATGGCGGCTTCAATGGGAGCTGTTTTGTTGTGTGCAGGTGCTGCAGGAAAACGTTCAGCTTTGCCACATTCGAGAGTGATGATTCACCAGCCTTCTGGGGGGTCTCAAGGTGTTGCTACCGATATGGAAATTAATCTTCGTGAAATGTTGAAATTAAAAGACGAATTGTATCAGATTATTTCGAAACATTCAGGACAAACTTTTGATAAAGTCCACAAAGACAGCGAGCGCGATTATTGGATGATTTCTGATGAAGCAAAAGAGTACGGAATGATAGATGAGGTCTTAAGAAGAAGCTAAAATAGCGGACTTAATCCTTAGAATTTAAATAAAAAAATATAATGGCAAAACAAGTATTAGATTGTTCTTTCTGTGGAAGAAAAAAGCCAGAAACCAATCTATTAATTGCTGGGATCAATGCTCACATTTGTGATAAATGTATTGAACAAGCACATGGAATTGTCCTTGAGGAATTAAAAACCAACGGGAATTCTAAATTAGCAGCCGATTTGATTTTGAAGAAACCAAAAGAAATTAGGGCTTTTCTAGATCAATACGTTATTGGTCAGGATCAAACTAAAAAAGTAATGTCTGTTGCAGTTTACAATCATTACAAACGTTTGATGCAACAGCAATTGAATGATGATGTTGAGATTGAGAAGAGCAATATTATCATGGTAGGTCAAACTGGAACTGGGAAAACACTGGTTGCAAAAACGATCGCCAGAATGCTTGATGTGCCATTGGCTATTGTTGATGCTACCGTTTTAACCGAAGCGGGTTATGTTGGAGAAGACGTTGAAAGTATTTTGACACGTTTGCTTCAAGCCGCCGATTATGATGTTGCTAAAGCTGAAAGAGGAATTGTTTTTATTGATGAAATTGATAAAATTGCCCGCAAAGGGGATAATCCTTCCATAACGAGAGATGTTTCTGGTGAAGGAGTGCAACAAGCTTTATTGAAGTTATTAGAAGGGACGGTTGTTAATGTGCCACCAAAAGGAGGTAGAAAACACCCAGACCAGAAATTTGTGGAAGTTAACACTAAGGACATTCTGTTTATTGCAGGGGGTGCTTTTGACGGAATTGAGCGTATTATTTCAAAAAGATTGAATCGTCAGGCAGTTGGATACAGTACTTCAAAAAATGTAGACAATATTGATAAAGACAATTTGTTGCAATATATCATTCCAAAAGACATTAAAGATTTTGGATTAATTCCTGAAATCATTGGTCGTTTGCCTGTGTTAACTCATATGGATCCCTTGGATAGAGCAACTTTAAGGTCAATCTTGACTGAGCCTAAAAATGCCTTAATCAAGCAATATCAAAAATTGTTTGCTATGGATGAGGTTGAGTTCACAATTACAGAAGATGCACTTGATTTTATTGTAGACAAAGCATTAGAATACAAATTAGGGGCTCGTGGATTACGTTCATTATGTGAAGCTATTCTTACGGATGCTATGTATGATTTGCCAAGTTCGGATGAAAAAATTCTAGAGATTGATAGAGATTACGCTAAAGAAACTTTGAATAAAAATTTATTGAAGCGATTGGAAATTGCTTCTTAAGGTTTTTAAGATAGATACCTTTGTCAAATTTTATAAAGGCCAAAATCAAACCTGCTCTTCAATTGGAGCAGGTTTTTTTATGATTGAGAATTAATTTCAACTAAAGTTGCTGTTGATAGTTCGACAGAATTTAATTCTCCTTTTCTCTATGTTAAAAAAACAAAGAATATTCTTTTTTATAAGCAATAGATTGTCGATTTTTGCCCCTTGAAATCAAATTAATCAAAAATAGTGATGGAAGATAAAGAGATTGTTTTGTTAAAAGTTTCTGGTCAGGATAAACCAGGAGTAACTGCTGGCCTAACCTCTATATTGGCAAATTATGATGCCACTATTTTAGATATTGGACAAGCCGACATACATGATACGCTATCTCTAGGTATTTTATTTGAAATAAAAGCGGGATCTAGTTCGGGGCCTGTTTTGAAAGATTTATTGTTTAAAGCTTATGAATTGGGAGTTAAGGTAAACTTTAGTCCAATTACAATTCCGGATTATGAAAGTTGGGTCAAAGTGC